>CADBOV010000334.1 GCA_902796385.1 uncultured Lachnospiraceae bacterium | reverse complement strand
CCTCTGTGGTAAAGGAATTTGCCGGAGAAGCACTCTCCGACCGCTCCCTGGTGGAGCTGCCCCTGTCGAAGCCCCTGCCCTCCCGGACGGTGGGATTCTGCTACGATCTGCAGCGGACAAAGAATCCCTCCCTGCAGAAATTCCTGGCGCTGATCTGATCTTTCATATTCAGCGCCGATCCGCCATTCATATCCGCCATTCATATCCGGCACCGATGCGACCTTTTATTTCCGGTCCGCTTTCTTCATTCTGGACAGATACGCCCTGTCCGGAACCACATTTCCGTAACGGATCGCTTCATAAAGCGCGGTCAGTTCCCGCATGCTGACACCTTCATCCTGCCGGAGACCTTCACAGATATCCTGTACCGTCTCCGTGTCGGAGGGGTGTGATTTCTTCCGGTATTCCAGGACCCGCTTCTTATAGATCCTTCTGGCACGTTCTTCCATCGAAAGATACGTCTTCGCCCTGTCAAAAATGTGTCCCCGTTTCAGCCTGACCTTTTGATCTTTCTTAGTGATCTCAACCACCTGCTGTGGTGTGTCCTTTTGGTATTTCGCCACCAGGAACCGGAAGATCCGGGCAAAAATCCGCACCAGCACATATAAAACCAGTGCCAGGATCATTAGTTTTAATACCACGGTCATAAGCTCCGGCATGGTCCGGTTTCCCGCAATCTCCTTCCGGAGGAACTGTCTTTCATCCGTAAGTTCCTCTTTCCCGTCTTCCGACTGAAACAGCCGGGCGATCCATTTAAAGAAAAGTCCCACGCCCAGTGCAAAGATCCTTACCAGATCCAGCAGGGCTTCTCCCAGTCTTGTAAATGCATCCGGCAGATTCAGCAGCTCTCCCAGCAGGATCATGACCAGCATTCCCACAATGATGCATGCCACGATCCAGGAATTGATCTTAATGATCCTCTGCATGGGAATCCCGGAAACGTCACGGGTGGATTCGATATATTTCCGGATGCCGTCCGTGTAGATGATGAGCAGATAAAAGACTACCGTCAGCAGCGTCAGGATCATGGAGAGAACCACCAGCCGGGGGATATGATTCGTGATCCCGGCAATCGTTGCCACCACCCCCAGCAGGAATGCCGGCCAGGGCACATCCTGCATGGGTCTGTATCTTCCGTTCTGCATAACAAATCCGCTGCCTGAAAGGAACAACCCGAAGCATGCGCCGGATAAGAGCAGCTTCTGGAGTGTGATCTCCGGCAGCAGCCAGCAAAGCGCTCCGACAGCCGCATTGATCAGAGCCAGCGGCCAGATGCGAAGCACCCGGTCCCTGACGAGATAATTCAGCACATAGATTCCAAGGAGCACAAGCATGCTGAGCCATGAAACCATGGGGTTCTTCATGACCATCATGGAAAGCTCCATGAACAGGAGATAAAATGAATAGCTGTAGCCCAGACGGAATGCCCGGTTCGCGAATTCAACTCTCATATTCGCTCACCTCCCATCCCACCAGATAGGACCTCCGGTTCTCAAAACCGATCATGGAATAATACGGAACGATACACTGCACTTCCGCCCCGTTTGCCCGGAACCGGTCAAGCCGTTCCAGAAGATCGTCTTTATAATAGGGCGAGATCACCAGATAGAGTCTGCTCTGGTCCAGTGCATCCAGTTCCTGATCGATCATGGAAAGAAAAACATCCTTTCCGCTTGTTTTCCGGATCAGCGTCAGGTATTTATCGATGGTGATCCCGTGAGAAAGCTCTGCTCCCGCACCCGGCTCCCGCAACGAATTTGCATCTTCATCCTGTCCGTTGGAACGAAGAGAAACCCGGATCTTTTTCTTCAGGTACTCCCGTGCCAGGGAACTGGCCAGAGAGATTGCCTCCTCCAGGAGCCGGTCCGTCCGGATCATGGAATCCGTATCCATATTGAGAAGGATCCGTACCTCCGCATCCTGTGTGGCATCAAAAAGATTCACCTTCCACTCTCCCGTACGGGCAGACTGCTTCCAGTGAATGGAATGCATGGGATCCCCGGGGCGGTAATCACGAAGTCCCCGGAAGCTGAGGGGATCCTCAATGAGGCTTCTCCTTGCGGCAAGCTCACCGATCTTTCCCCGCGTCAGTAATGCGATCCTCCCGGTATCCAGTTTTTTCGGAAATACATAGATCCCCGCTTCTTCCCGCTTCACATCCGCAAATACGCTGGTCATGAAGAAATCCCTTACCATCAGATTCACGGTTTCCACCTGAAACAGTCCCCGCTCACAGCTTCGGAACAGGTGCGTCCTCCGGATCTTCTGATGTCCCAGAATGGAGAATACATCATTCCGGTAATAATAATCCGTTACAACCGCATTTTCCTTATCATAAAACTGCAGGGCACGGTCCACCGAAAATTTAAAATGAAACACAGGAAGAGGCAGAGCTTTGTCATTTTCAATCTCTTCGACAAGCTCTCCCTCTTCTCCGCATTCCATATATTCTCTGTCAAAGCAAAGAGAAACCCGAAGCCCCCGCTTCCAGTTCTTTTTATACAGGCGCTTCTGGATAACATACAACACTATGATCACTGCAGCGATCAATACCAGATGCATGCGCTCTCCCCCTTCACATTTGGCAAACAGCCGTCAGTTCCAGTTTTCCACCGGAACCGATATTCCCTTCAAAATGTCACCGATCAGCAGTGCAGGATCCGAAACATCCGCCGCTGTCGTTACCCTGTGACCGAATACAAAGGGTGCCAGATACCGGATGTCATCCGGTGTTACATAGTCTCTTCCGGAAATGGCCGCAAAACTCATTGCCGCATAAAGAAGACTGAGACTTCCTCTCGGGCTGACTCCCAGTAAAAGCCGGGATGTGTGACGTGTGGCATCCGAGATGGAAAGCAGGTAATCCCTTACCTCCGGGCGAACCGTCACGGTCCGTACGGCTTCGATGGCTTCCGACAGCTGGCCGGTGGTTGCAACCGGCTGCAGACTTTCCATGGGACTGTCCTTCACGAAACGGTCCAGCATTTCCGCTTCCTGTTCTTTGGAAAGCGTTTTCATGGAAATCTTCATCAGGAAACGATCCAGCTGCGCCTCCGGCAGCGGGTAGGTTCCCGTGGTTTCCACCGGATTCTCCGTGGCAATGACCAGGAACGGCCGCACCAGTTCCAGGGTTTCCCCGTCGATGGTCACATGCTTTTCTTCCATTGCTTCCAGCAATGCACTCTGGGTTCTCGGTGTTGCCCGGTTGATCTCATCCGCAAGCAGCAGATTCGTAAAAACCGGTCCCTTCATCAGGCTAAACTCCTGGGTTTTCTGATTATAGATCGAGAGTCCCGTGATATCCTGGGGCAGAAGGTCCGGCGTGAACTGTACCCTGTGAAATGTCCCGTCCACACTCCTTGCGAATGCCTTTGCAAGTGATGTCTTTCCTGTTCCCGGAACATCCTCCAGAAGCACATGTCCTCCGGATAATACTGCGGTAAAAAGAAGTGTAAATACCTCGTCCTGTCCAACGATCACGCGCCGTACATTTTGTAATATATCCGTATAGATCTTTCTCACTTCTTCGATCTTCATTTTTCGCACCCCCTGATCATACCACCTTCGATTTACCGCAGTGCCCTATCCGAATCTTACAGGAAATACTCCACACCTGATTCCATGATCAGCTGATTCTTATCTCCGTAAATGTTGATGTAATCTCCGTCTGCGCGACGCTCCGAATGTCCCATCTTGCCCAGGACACGTCCGTCCGGACTGGTAATGCCCTCGATGGCCATATAGGATCCGTTGATGTTGTAGTCTTCGTCCATGGTCGGATTCCCGTCCAGATCCACATACTGTGTTGCCACCTGGCCCTCTGCAAAGAGCTTCTCCAGCCACTTGTCATTGGCTACGAAACGGCCCTCACCATGAGACATGGGGATCGCATAAACACCGCCCAGGGTTGCCTTCTGCAGCCACGGGGACTTGTTGGAAACAACCTTTGTGTAAGCAATGCGGGACTGATGACGTCCGATGGAGTTCCGTGCCAGGGTCGGTGAATTCTCACTCTGGGGACGGATCTCTCCGTAAGGAAGAAGTCCCAGCTTGATCAGCGCCTGGAATCCGTTACAGATACCCAGTGCCAGACCGTCTCTTTCATAAAGCAGCTTCTGCAGTTCTTCCTTGATCTTCTCATTCCGGAAGGTGGTTGCGATAAACTTCGCGGAACCGTCCGGCTCATCACCACCGGAGAAACCGCCGGGGATCATTACGATCTGCGCCTGGCTGATCTCCTTTGCAAATGCATCTACGG
>CADBOV010000333.1 GCA_902796385.1 uncultured Lachnospiraceae bacterium | reverse complement strand
CCAGCTCCCCAAAGGGGAAAACTGAATAAGATGGGCTACTAGCTCAGGTGGTAGAGCACTTGACTTTTAATCAAGTTGTCGGGGGTTCGAGTCCCCCGTGGCTCACTTATGATCATGTGTCGAATTCGAGATATCGGGTTCGACACATGCCAGTTATAAGGGAATTCAGCGGCCATGGCGGAATTGGCAGACGCGCAGGATTTAGGTTCCTGTGGGTTATCCCGTGTGGGTTCAAGTCCCACTGGCCGCATTTTTCAAAGACATCCGAAGCGTCAGCGGAACACCCGCTGAATTCGCGGGAAAAACAGTTGTAAAAACAACTGAAATTGTGTAGAATAGTGAAAGTATCGTGATTGATCTACATTGGAGGAACGAAAATGGAAATCGTTTGTTTGGATTTAGAAGGTGTTCTGGTACCGGAGATATGGATCGCTTTTTCAGAAGCAACAGGAATTCCGGAACTAAAACGTACAACCAGGGATGAACCCGATTATGATAAGCTGATGAATTTCCGGTTGGAGATTTTGAAACAGCATGGTCTTGGACTGAAAGAAATTCAGGATACCATCGCCAAGATCGATCCGCTACCGGGAGCAAGAGAGTTTCTTGACCAGTTAAGAGAACTGACACAGGTGATCATTATCAGCGATACATTTACGCAGTTCGCAAAACCGCTTATGAAGAAACTGGGATGGCCGACGATTTTCTGCAATACACTGGAAGTAGCAGAAGACGGAACTATCACAGGTTTCCGAATGCGATGTGAAAAATCCAAGTATACAACCGTTCGGGCTCTGCAGTCGATAGGGTTCGATACGATAGCCAGCGGAGACAGTCATAACGATCTGGGAATGATCCAGGCCAGCAAGGCAGGATTCCTTTTCAAGAGCACAGATGCCATTAAGAAGGAATATCCGGAGCTTCCCGCGTATGAAACCTATGACGAATTACTCGCTGCGATCAAGGCAGTACTATAAAGCTTATTAAGCCTATAACGTATTACAGAGCCGTGTACAAACACGGCTCTTTTTTTGAAGAGAAGTCGGTAAAACGAATAACAGTTTTTGAATGGAAACGATTTAGCGAAATCGTTTTTGTAAAGAGAACCAATTGAGGAGGATAAGGACGTTGGATGATGCTGTAATTGAACTTAAGAATCTGACAAAGAACTACGGTGATCAGCAGGTGCTGAAGGGGATCGATCTTACGATCCATAAAAATGAGTTTCTGACTTTGCTGGGTCCCTCCGGCTGTGGAAAGACCACAACCTTAAGGATCATTGCGGGGTTTGAGGAACCCAGCAGCGGTGAAGTACTGTTTGACGGTGTAGATATTTCAAAGATTCCGTCCTATAAACGGGAGGTTAATACGGTTTTCCAGAAATATGCCCTTTTCCCGTTCCTGAATGTGTTTGATAATGTTGCATTCGGCCTGAAGATCAAAAAACTGGACAAGGCCATGATCGAGCATAAGGTAACCCAGATGCTTGAAATGGTGGGACTGACCGGATTTGAGAAGCGTGACGTTACCTCCCTGTCCGGTGGTCAGCAGCAGCGTGTTGCCATTGCGAGAGCGCTGGTAAATGAGCCGAAGGTCCTTCTTCTGGACGAGCCCCTGGGAGCGCTGGATGCGAAGCTCCGTAAGGAAATGCAGATCGAGCTGAAGAAGATCCAGAAGGAAGTGGGTATCACATTTATCTTTGTTACTCATGACCAGGAAGAGGCTCTTTCCATGTCGGATACGGTTGTGGTTATGAATGAAGGTATCATTCAGCAGGTAGGAACGCCGGAGGACATTTACAATGAACCGGAGAACCGCTTTGTTGCAAGCTTCATCGGTGAGTCAAACATCATCGAAGCAGTGATGAAGAAAGACCTTCTGGTATCCTTTGACGGATATGACTTTGAATGCGTGGATAAAGGTTTCAAGGAAAATGAGGACGTGGAGGTCGTGATCCGTCCCGAGGATATTGATATCGTTAAGAAGAAGGGTGCAAAGCTGACCGGTACGGTGGAATCCATCGTGTTCAAGGGCGTGCACCATGAGATCGTTGTTAAAACGAAGGACAGAAAATACCTCATCCATACCACGGATTATTTTGAGCCGGGGCTTGAAGTAGGTCTGAAATTCGGACCGGATGATATTCACGTTATGTACCGGATGGACTGGGAATAGGAGGGGGAAAATGCGGCATTATGCAAAACTGATCCGGCCATATCTCATCTGGTCGCTTCTTATCGTGATCGTACCGCTGGTTCTTATCATTCTGTACTCAATTACCACCGGCGGAAATGAACTTGTCAATATCAAGTTCACTATGGATAATTTCAAAAACATCGGCGAGCCGATCTACATGGAAGTCCTGAAGAAGTCATTGCTTTTGGGCTTATATTCCGTGGCAATCTGTCTGGTGCTGGGCTATATCCTTGCCTATATGATCTCCAGATTTAAAGACAGCACACAGGATCTCCTGATCCTGCTGGTTACGATCCCCATGTGGATCAACACACTGCTTCGTACCTATGCATGGATCAGCCTTCTTTCGGATAATGGTCTGATCAACCGTTTCCTGGGGATTTTCGGTATCGATGCGGTTTCCTTTATGTATACGGATTTCGCGGTCATGCTGGGTCTGATCAGTGATATGCTTCCCTTCATGGTGAT
>CADBOV010000332.1 GCA_902796385.1 uncultured Lachnospiraceae bacterium | reverse complement strand
GACTGGCGGTACATGTCAATGGGATAGGACGCAAAGGAACAATAAAGGCAGCGGGTCGGACAGAAGGGAATGCTGATGTACAGGCAGTAATCCCGTCTGGGATCCACTCCCTCCAGGATCTCCCGTTCCCGGATCGCCACATCCGTGGCCAGTGTTGCCTTTTCCTCCGAAACCTGGTAAACCTCCATGTAACCGTCGATGATATCATCCCGCGGGATGTCATCCCGGAGTGCCCTGGAAGCGATCTTGGTGGGGCGCATGCCCGTAAGACTTCCCCAGGGAAGTTCCCGTCCGGTATAATCCGACAGAAGCCGGTAGGACGCCAGCTTCAGTTTATTTCTGAAATGTGCCTTATCTTCGTAGTCTCCGTTGATATATGCGGTGAATACTACCTTTCCGCCTTCCTCAAGCCGGAGGCGGGTATGCTTCTCCATAAAAAGCGCAGTAAATACAAACCGGAACTCCTGAAAGAGCTTCCGATCATATTCTGCAACTTCCTTCGGTGACACACCGTTGATCTTTTCCTCTGCATAAAAGGCCTGCAGCATGGACCGAAGATCGTTGGTATAAGATGTATCATTCTCCACAAGCAGGATCACGGTCGACTCCTTTCTCTTCGCTCCCGCGGATCTGTCCGGGGAAACGTCGTTTAGAAGTACATGTTCTCACTGATCTCTCTTCCGACCTGGGTAGGACGGTCATGTCCCGGAAATACCAGGGTTTCCTCCGGAAGGGTAAAGATCTTTTTCCGGATGCCGGACATCAGCGCATCCTGGCTTCCGCCCGGGAAGTCCGTACGTCCCACGCTTCCGGCAAAAAGCGTATCCCCGTCAAACAGCAGATGCTGCTCCGGGAAATAGTAGCACATACCGCCGGGGGTATGTCCCGGAACCTGGATACACTGCATTTTGGTTCCAAGAATGTCGAGCACCTCACCATCCTCAACGGTACGGTCCGCCTCCATGGTGAAGGGCGTTCCGATAAAGGGAAGGGACAGATTCTTTTCCGGATCCCTCAGCCACTCCGCATCATCCTTTCCGATGATGATCTCGATCTCCGGATAGGCTTCCTTCAACCGGGGCGCTGCCATGCAGTGATCGAAATGTCCATGGGTCAGAAGCACCGCTCTGGGAACCAGCACCTGATCCTCGATCATGGCAACCAGATGATCTCCGCTGTCCGCAGGATCGATGATCACCGTATCCTTGGTCTGTACATTTGAAACCGTATAGCAGTTGGTGGACACGGGGCCCAGAACTGCGGAAATAATGTTTAATTCAGCCATATTGTTATCCTTTTCTGTATTAACCGGTAGTCCGCTCGATATCTATGATTCCTTCGATATTCCGGATCTTGGAGGAAAGCCTTGCCAGCTGCTCCGTGGACCGGACACCGAACTGAACGGAAATGGTCATCTTGCCCTGCTTTGAGGTACGGACGGTCATTCCCTTGATCCCTACATTTGCCTCATTGAAGATCTTCGAGATCTCATATACGATTCCCTGCCGACCGGACGCATAAATGTTGATCTCCGTCACATACTCGGCTTCCTGCACACGTTCCGCGCCTTCCGCCCACTCCGCATCGATCAGGCGGGTTCTGTCCCCTTCATCCATGCTGAGGACGTTGACACAGTCGGTCCGGTGAATGGAAATGCCCCGCCCGCGGGTGATGAATCCCACGATCTCGTCTCCGGGAACCGGTGAACAGCACTTGGAAAAACGAACCGCAACATCGTGGATTCCCTGCACCTTGATCCCGTCCTTCGGAATCTCGTAAATGTGCTTGCCGCGCCGGATCTCGGATACCACATCCTCGTCTGTCTTTTCCTTTTCCATCTGACGGTGTTTCTCTTCCAGGAGGCGGTTTACGATCTGGCCTTCCTTGATTCCGCCGTGTCCCACGGCCGCCATCAGGCTGTCCCAATCCGGGAAGTTATATTTCTTCAGTGTAGGCTCCATCAAAGCCGGAACCAACAGATCCGAAAGCGCAAGACCTTTGGTCCTGCAGTATTCATCTACCGCCGCACGGCCCTTCTGGATATTATCCGCCTTATGCTCCTGACGGAACCACTGATTGATCTTCGTCTTGGCCTGGGAGCTCTTTACCACCTTCAGCCAGTCCGCGCTGGGTCCCTTGGAGTTTCCGGATGTTATGATCTCCACACGGTCTCCGCTCCGGAGCTTCGTCTCGATGGGAACCATGGACCCGTTGATCCGGGCTCCGACCATTGTATTTCCCACTGCCGTATGGATCAGGTAAGCAAAATCAATGGGTGTGGATCCCTTCGGAAGACTCTTCACATCGCCGGCCGGGGTAAAGACATATACCTGGTCCTGGAAAATGTCCAGATCCGTCTTGACCGCATTCATGAATTCCTTATTGTCTTCCGTATCATTCTGCCAGTTCAGGATCTCCTGCAGCCAGTTCAGCTTGGCTTCTTCCCTGGAGACGGTCTTCGATCCGCTCTCCTTATATTTCCAGTGCGCCGCGATACCATATTCCGCCGTCCGATGCATCTCGTAGGTACGGATCTGGATCTCGAAGGGACGTCCCTCATTTCCGATCAGCGTGGTATGCAGGGACTGGTACATATTCGCCTTCGGCATGGCGATGTAATCCTTGAAACGTCCCGGGATCGGTTTATATTTCTCATGTATGATACCCAGTGCCGCATAACAATCCCTGACCGTATCCACCTTTACACGAAGGGCAAAGATGTCATAGATCTGGTCCAGGGTCTTGTTCTGGGTCTTCATTTTCTTGTAAATGCTGAATAAATGTTTCACACGGCCGTCGATCTCAGCCT
>CADBOV010000331.1 GCA_902796385.1 uncultured Lachnospiraceae bacterium | reverse complement strand
CCGGCCGGGGAACCCCCGGAAACTTTCGGATGACGAAGTAAAGGAAAAGATTGCCGCCATTTCGGAAATGTATGCGAAAACGGCAGACGGAATCCGGAAGTACGAAGAGTCATTATAAGCAAAGCGGTTCAAAGTGAAGGCAAACTGTCAGGAATGACAGGAGAGGACGAAATCAAAAGGTATGAAAGAGAATCCGACAGCTGAAAATAAGAAATATCTGGGGGCCGTGGGAGCCTGGGCCCTTGCTTTTGGCTGCAGCGTGGGCTGGGGCTCTTTTGTAATGCCCGGCACCACATTTCTGCCCATAGCAGGACCAATCGGAACCGCAATCGGCCTTGGACTCGGTGGTCTGGTGATGCTGATCCTGGCGGTGAATTTCAACTATCTGATGAACCGTTATCCGGATGAAGGAGGTATCTACACCTATACCAAGAAAGCCTTTGGTTATGACCATGGTTTCCTCAGTGCATGGTTCCTGATCATCACCTATATTGCCATCATCTGGGCAAATGCGACAGCGCTGCCGCTGATCGCAAGGACGGTTCTCGGGGATACATTCCGTTTCGGACGTCTCTATCAGATTGCGGGATATGATATCTACCTGGGTGAGATCCTGCTGGCTGTCGGTGCTCTTGTCATTGCCGCGCTGGTCTGCCTGTTCCGAAAGCCTGCTGCATGGACACAGATCATTATGGCAGTCCTTCTTTTCATGGGTGTTGTGATCTGTTTTGCGGCAGCAGTGGGAAAGAACGGAACCGGCGGCTTCGAGCCTGCCTATGCTCCGGATAAAAATGCCGTCAGCGGTGTATTTACAATCTTTGCTCTTGCACCCTGGGCTTTTGTGGGCTTCGAGTCCATCACACATTCGGCTGCGGAGGCGAAGTTTTCCCTGAAAAAATCTTTTCGTATCATGGCCGTAGCCGTGATCACTGCATCCGCTGCCTATATCCTCCTGTCCCTGCTGGCTGTTACGGCTCGTCCGGAAGGCAGCAGTTCCTGGGTGGATTACACATCGAATCTGGATAACTATTCCGGTACGGCATCCCAGCCGACCTTTAACGCTGCGGAGAGTGCCCTGGGGGATACGGGAAGCATGATCCTGGGCGTGGCTGCCCTGGGTGCGATCTTTACCGGGCTTATCGGAAACTATATCGCATTAAGCCGTCTGATTACATCTCTTTCCGGGGACGGGCTTTTCCCGGAATGGATCGGAAAGAAGGATAAAAGGTTTGTTCCGAAAAATGCGATCCTCGGAATCCTTGCGGTTTCCGTGATCCTTCCCTTCTTCGGAAGGACAGCCATCAGCTGGATCGTGGATGTTACGACGGTCGGTGCAACGATCGCATATGCGCTTGCTTCCGCTTCGGCGTGGAAAACTGCGCGGCTGGCAAAGGATAAGAAGAATATGGTGGCGGGGATGGCCGGGATCACCATTTCCCTGCTTTTTGCCCTGGAGTTCCTGATCCCGAACGTTATCGATGTCAGTACACTTTCCACGGAATCCTATCTGATCCTGGCGGTCTGGAGTATCGGCGGATTTCTTTACTTCCGTCTGTTTCTCCGAAGGGATAAAGAGCGTCGTATGGGGCATTCCATTGTGGCATGGGTGGTGCTTCTCGCGCTGATCATTTTTACCTCCAGTGTGTGGATGCATCAGATGACGGACGAAGCCATTGAGCATTCCGTGGAAACTTTGTCTGACTACCATATAACACATGAAGCAGGGTCCCCCGCAGATACGGATCATGTGGAGTTTATCCGGTCGGAACTGGATCAGGTGGACAGAGCGCTGCACGTTGCCAGCTACATCCAGATCGGACTTATTGTTATTTCGCTCATTATACTTCTCAGGATCTACGGTATCATGCAGAAGAGAGAAAAACAGGTGGAGATAGAGAAGGCACTGGCAGAGGAGAGCAGCCGGGCAAAGACCAGCTTCCTCTCCAATATGAGTCATGAGATCCGAACACCGATGAATGCCATCATCGGTCTGGACAATATCGCTCTCCGGGATCCGGATCTTACCCCGAGGACCAGAGAACACCTGGAGAAGATCGGAGCCAGTGCAGATCATCTTCTGGGACTCATCAATGATATTCTGGATATGAGCCGCATCGAATCCGGACGGATGGTGATGAAGAATGAAGAGTTTTCCTTCCGTGAGTTCCTGGATCAGATCAATATCATCATCAACGGACAGTGCCAGGATAAGGGGCTTCATTATGAATGTAATATCGTAGGTCAGGTCGGTGACTATTATTATGGCGACGATATGAAACTGAAGCAGGTGATGATCAACATTCTCGGAAACTCCGTTAAGTTTACGGAAACTCCGGGCATCGTGACGCTGACGGTGGAGCAGCTGACGGAATCCGAGGGTCACTGCACCATGAAGTTCACCATGAAGGATACGGGAATCGGTATGGATCAGGAATACATCCCGAAGATCTTCGAAACCTTCTCCCAGGAGGATGGCACCAGCACAAATAAATACGGTGGCAGCGGTCTGGGAATGGCCATCACAAAGAATTTCGTTGAAATGATGAACGGCGAGATTCAGGTGGAAAGCGAGAAGGGTGTGGGAACCACCTTTACGGTGATCGTTACACTTGAGGCCTCAAGCCGCAGTGCGAATGAGGAGCAAAGCCTGAAAGAAACGGAGACAGGTTCCGATACCGGAATCCTTGCAGGAAAACGGGTTCTGATGGCAGAGGATGTGGAACAGAACGCGGAGATCCTGGCGGATCTTATGGATATGGAGGAAATCGAATCCGAGCATGCATTAAACGGTCAGGAGGCTGTCCGGATGTTCTCTGAGAAGGAGACGGGATACTACGATGTGATCCTGATGGATGTCCGTATGCCTGTCATGGATGGTCTTACGGCAACCAAAACAATCCGCGAACTGGACCGGCCGGATGCGAAGACGATTCCGATCATTGCCATGACCGCAAATGTATTTGATGAGGATGTGGAACGTTCCCTGCAGGCCGGAATGAATGCGCATCTTTCCAAGCCGGTCGAGCCGGAACGGTTGTATGAAACCATGGCCCGTCTGATATCCGAACGGAGTGCGGAGAATTGATACAAAGAAAGAATGAAAAAATGGAATACAGCATAAGAAAAGTTACAATAGAGGATTATGATGCGATTTATGAGCTTTGGAATACAACCGAACAAAGCCGCAGGGCACTGAATCCCGTAGATGATTCCCGGACCGGCATAGAGCGGTATCTGAAGAGAAATCCGGACACATGCTTTGCAGCGGTAACAGATGGAAGGATCATAGGAGTGATCCTTACCGGGCATGACGGGCGTCGTGCCATCGTTCATCATTTGTGTGTCCATCCGGAGTTCCGGCGCATGAGTATCGCCGAAAGACTGCTTTCAAAAGCGGAGGAGGCGTTGAAAGGCGAGGGGATCGAAAAGGTATTCGGACTGGTGTTTAAGGATAATGAGCCGGCAAATGCATTTTGGGAAAAGCAGGGTTATTCTCTTAGAACCAACCTGAATTATCGTAATAAGAGTCTGAATACGGATATACCGACGGGAGAATAGTTTGATCATGAAGAATATAATACT
>CADBOV010000330.1 GCA_902796385.1 uncultured Lachnospiraceae bacterium | reverse complement strand
CTTCGGCGATCATCTGGGCTTCATCGCGGGCTACGCGCCGGATATGATCGCTTCCATTGTCATCTCCAAACTGGCCGGAGGTATTGCCGCTGTGGTGATCGCTCTGTTCCTGTCACCTCAGACAGAATAATATCCGCTTCTTGGGAGGAGCATGATTTGAAGAGGCTGTTTCATCTCTTATATACATTGACCTATTTTGTTTCGGTGATCCCGCTGAGAATGTACGACCGCCTGCAGGGAACGAAGTTTTCAAGGATCAGGGAAACCGGGGATCAGGGCGGACGGTATGAATACTATCCATCCTCGGTGTTTTCGTTTCCGTTTCTCCGGAGATATATCAGGCGGCACATGCGGGGCGGTAAGGGACACTGCGTGCTTGACATTGGCTGCGGGAAAGGGCTTGTTCTGCAGTTTTTCAGCGGGTTGCGATTTGACAAGGTGGCGGGAATTGAATACGACGGGAAGCTATGCAGCCAGGCGCGGGAAAACCTGCGTAAGGTGCCGAAAAAGATAGAAATCTATCAGATAGACGCGGCTGATTTTTCCATGTACGGGAATTATGATACATTTTACCTGTACAATCCTTTTGACGCGGCAACACTGGAAAAATGCATTGATCGGATCCTCCGCTCGCTTGACCTGCACCCGAGAAAACTGACGGTTTTCTATTGCAATCCGGTTTACGGGGACCTGCTCAAAGCGAAAGGCTTTCAGAAGAAAGGGCATTTTTATTATAAGACTGACGTTTTTGTTTTTCATGGGGACCAGAACAAATGACGAAGAAGGACCCTGCAAGGAGCAGTTTTAATAAACCATTGTATTGCATGTACCAGGCAACATCGGATGACCTGATGTTCTGGTGCTGGTTCGATGTGCTCATTTTAGGGGTTAATTTCGGATTCGATTCAGTACAGATCTCACTGCTTTTTTCGGTGTCCTTCTGGATCGCCCTGGCCATGAAGATTCCCGGCGGAGTTCTGGCAAAAAAACTTGGAGCAAGCCGCAGCATTCTGCTCTCCGCCTTTCTGTTTCTCGCGGCAGCCCTGCTGCTGACATTCGGACGCGCACTTGTCGTGGCGATCATCGGAGAGAGCATCTATCTGGTGGCAATTGGATTTCAGGAAATGTCCAGTGCCATTTTGAAGAATGCAGCCAGAAGAGATCCTGCGCATGTCGATTATGTGAACATCATGTCGATAGCGGGGGGCATTTTTTCCATCATCAGCCTGGCTGCGGGGATATTCATGAGCAGGCTGTTTGCGATCAATCAGAATCTGCCCATGTATATCTGTATCGGCTTTTGCCTGAGTTCCTGCATCATGGCATATTTTGTAGGTCGATACGACACGGAAGACGCGGAGAAAGATGACCCGACCTGGCGGGAGGTGCTTCCGGGGATAAAAGTGCATTCCTTTGATAAGACCACCCTCAGCTGCCTGTTTCTGAGTGTTCTGTTTATGGCCGTTTTTACTGTATCCGGAAGTTTCTTTAAGATAATGATCCAGGACGGGCTGTCTGCATTGACCGATACCAGCAGAACGGTTTTTCTGTTCTCCATGGTTCTTCTGGCAAGCAGGATCATCAAAATCCTGAGCAACCTTTTGCTGTATGTCAGTCGAAAGAGGAAAGTAAAATCGAGGATCAACTTCACTGTGATCGTGTTTGGAGTGATGTTGATCCCTGTTCTGGCATGTCTGAGCAAATGTGGGACCGGATACGTTGCTCTCATATTTGTTGTTGCTGCATTTCTTGCGCGTGTGCTGGTCCATGACCCCTTCCACTTCATAGCATTTGACTTCATGCTGAGACGGCTGAAGAGCGACAAGATGGCGGAGGTCCTTTTCGTACATTCGGTGGGAGTCGACCTGTGTACGGCGTTCTTATCAACGGTTTCAACCATACTCCTGAAATCCCAGGGGATGTACAGCGTCATTCTGCTGCTTCTCATTGTCTGCATTGTTCTTGTGGTGGGATATTTCATCATCCGCAGAAATCTTATGCGGGTCAACGGTAATCGGGCCTTCATGAAATGGAGCCGGAAAGAAATCGAATCATCGAATGATCTGATGGTTGCATCGGCAGCACTATTCATGCATTATGGAGTTATAAAGGAAGCTTCCTTCACGCCGAAAAAACTGGAAGAGAAGATCTCTTCTGTGGAGGATTTCAACGCGGCAAACCATAAGATACAGTTTGAAGGATTTCATGATTACAAGGAAGAGACATTGAAGAAGCTGTATGAGTCCGGCCACCCATGCGCGATCCGAGCGGTGACAGATGAAGGAGAGCCGGACCGCTGGCTGCCGGTCCTTTATCTGGATGATGACGGGGGCGTCGTCTGGAATCCGTATTCAGGGGAACGTTTTATTTCGCAGTTCTATCAGATACACGAAATATGCTGCTTCACCATTTGAGGCGGAGCGACAGGTCCAGTGGGATGCAGGAAAGGACTCAGGGGTAATCAAATGAGAGATAAAGTGTTAGAGGAAATCCGGCAGAATCGGATCTGGGATCCGGAACGGTTCGAACAGATCAAGGAGCGGGCAGATCGTGCGGCGGAGCATTACGGGGAAGTGATCGAGCAGAAGAGAAGGTCCGCAGACAGAGTTATCCACTTCGCGGCATATGTAGCAAACGATGCCATGTACGGAATGGATCAGGTGTTTCGCCTGATGCAAAAGCTGGCCGGTCGCTGGGACCCAAAGGTGGTGATCATCCCGGATGTGTCCAGGGGATATCCTCATCAGAAACAGACATATCTTCGGACCAAGGACTATTTTATCGGGCTTTATGGTGTCGAGCGGGTACTGGATGGCTGGGATATAGAAACTGACAGATACATAGATCTCACAGACCGGTTTGATGTTATTTATTTCGCGGATCCCTACGATGCCATGGCACCGGAGGTCCATTCCATCCAGTACGCTGCGACCAGGAAT
>CADBOV010000329.1 GCA_902796385.1 uncultured Lachnospiraceae bacterium | reverse complement strand
TCTATGAGATCAACTATCTCGGTCATGACGGAAAGGTCATGTATCAGGATCATAAGCATCTGCTTCTTGTGGACAGCGGAAGACAGGGCGTGTACCAGACACAGATCTTCCGGATTGAAAAGGGAATTCCGGTTCTTCTCGGAACGGGAACACATCTGGAGAACCCGGACGGAACGAAGGAGTTTACCTGGAATGATAAGAATGCAACGGAAAAAGAGTTCAATGAACATGTAGGTGCTCTTTTCGATCTGAAAACAGCCCAGGATATCAAATTCACGGTTTATCTGTCCTATAATGAAATGGAAGATGAACTGGACGGCTTTATTAATTGACATTTTCATAGAAGAGGCTTGACAATGCCATCGGGTATGCTATAATGTCAAATGTGCGTTTTTAATTAAATGCATGGATTCCACAACTGGAGGGAGGGATAAAGATTGTCTAGCGTAATTGTTAAAGAGAACGAGACTCTGGATAGCGCGCTTCGCCGTTTCAAGAGAAACTGCGCAAAGGCCGGCATTCAGCAGGAAATTCGCAAGAGAGAGCATTACGAGAAGCCTTCAGTTAGACGGAAAAAGAAATCTGAGGCTGCAAGAAAGCGTAAGTTCAACAAATAATTAAATGCACAGCACCTCGGGAAATCCTGAGGTGCTTGTTTTATCTCAATGTGAGAAACCCCGGCATGAGATGTGGCGGGGAATATGAGATTTGAAATCAAGAAGGTGATTCTATGGGGTATCTGGAAAAAGAAATATCACTTCCCTCCGGAAGCATGCAGACCGTGTTCGGTCAGTTTGACCGGAATGTACGGAAGGTGGAGCGTGCTTTTGATATCAGCTATGTGGTTCGTGAGGACCGGCTGCTGATCTCCGGGGAAGAGGCACAGGTGGACCGGGCCGGAAGAGTGCTGCAGGACCTGGCGAGAATGGCGGAAGCAAAGGCTGAAATCACGGATCAGTCCGTGGATTATGCGATCTCCCTTGTAATGGATGAGAGGTCGGAACGGGTCAGCGATCTGGACCGGGATATCATCTGCCACAGCATCAGCGGAAGACCGGTAAAGCCGAAAACTTACGGCCAGCGAAAATACGTGGAAGCCATCGATAAGAATATGATCGTATTCGGAACCGGCCCTGCCGGAACCGGAAAGACCTACCTGGCAATGGCAAAAGCAATCACCGCATTTAAGAAAAATGAGGTGGAACGGATCATCCTGACCCGGCCGGCCATTGAAGCCGGTGAGCGGCTGGGCTTCCTTCCGGGAGATCTGCAGAGCAAGATCGATCCGTATCTTCGTCCGCTGTATGATGCGTTATATGACATTATGGGCGGCGAACAGTTCACCAAGAATATGGAAAAGGGGCTGATCGAGGTGGCTCCGCTTGCTTACATGCGCGGAAGAACCCTGGACAATGCGTTTATCGTACTGGATGAGGCGCAGAATACCACCCCGGCCCAGATGAAAATGTTCCTGACCAGGATCGGTTTCGGCTCAAAGGCGATCATCACGGGTGATGCCAGCCAGAAGGATCTGGCTGCCGGAATGAAGAGCGGTCTGGATGTGGCACTCCGCGTGATCCACGGGATCGAAGGGATCGAGGTCTGCGAACTGACCTCCAAGGATGTTGTACGGCATCCGCTGGTTCAGAAGATCGTAGAGGCCTATGAGGTCTATGATAAAAAACAGGAACATTTTGCGAATAAGCATAAGAATTAAACGGAAAATCTTGTGGAAATACTTCACAAATCCTACTAAATGTAGTAAAATATTGCATGTGAGTGTAGATCTGCCCTACATTTTCCGTATGATTGACTGAAAGGATGAGCTATGGCTGTTTTTATCACGGATGAATATGAAAACAGTTCCTTTTCCGGAGACAGGAAACGGATATCCGATATCGTAACGGATGTGATCCTGGGAGCAGTGGATTATATGGAATGTCCGTATGTTTGCAGCGTGGAAGTTACATTTACGGATGATGACACGATCCGGGAGATCAACAGGGAAAACCGGGAGATTGATTCCGCAACGGATGTACTTTCATTTCCGATGCTGGAATATGAAACGCCCGGGGATTTCCGGTTCCTTTCGGAAGCAGGCGTTGATGCATTCGAGCCGGATACGGGAGAACTCCTTTTGGGAGATATTGTCATCTCTCTTGACAGGGCTGCGAAACAGGCAGAAGAATACGGTCACAGCATTTATCGTGAGGTTGCATTTCTGACAGCCCACAGCATGCTCCATTTGTTCGGGTTCGATCATATGGAAGATGCGGAGCGGGAGGAAATGGAACGGATGCAAGAGGAGATATTACAGAGGAAAGGATATACCAGAGATTATGAATAAGAAATGGAGATATCGGATCGCCGCTGTAACACTGTCGGCAGCAATGCTTTTAACCGGATGCGGTAAAAAGGATGAGGAAGCATCGACAGCTACAACGGAAGCTGTGAATACACCGGCAACACTGAAGGTAACGGATGCGTCCATGATCACAAACGCAGCATCGGTTTCACTGGTTAAGGACGGAATGGTAAAGAATCCGCTGACCGGTCTTTGGATCGATGAGAAATATGCAAACAAGCGTCCGATCTCGATCCAGATCGAGAATACCACCATGGCTCTGCCGCAGTATGGTATTTCCCATGCGGATATCATTTATGAAATGTATGTTGAGGGCGGAATCACCCGTCTCATGTGCATCATTACCGAGTTTGAGGATATCGAGAAGCTTGAGCCGATCCGTTCCAACCGTCATTACTATGACCGGAAGGCTCCGGAGTATGATACCGTTCATGTATTCTGGGGAGCATCCAGCTTCGCAAACTACTATGATCTGTATGATAACCATTATCCGAACCTTGAGTTTATCGACCTGATCAAGGAACCGGGCGGATACCGTGACGATACACGTTACATGCCGCACAATGCGTATTCCACAGGTGAGGCTCTGCTGAAGCGGATCAATGACAAGGGATACAGCCGTACGTATCATGATTATTATACAAGGGCACATCTCTTCAAGGATGAGTTCTCTGAGATCAACGGTAATCCCGCAAAGAAGGTCAGCATCGGATTCCGGAACAACGAGCCCTGGTTCGAGTATGATGAAGAGAATAAAGTATATAAGCGGTTTGAGTTCGGTGATCCCCAGATAGACGGAGAGACCGGTGAACAGCTTACATTTACAAATATCCTGATCCAGTTCAACAGTTACTCCGATCTGGAAGGATATGAATCCGCAGGAAGCCAGGATCTTGACTGGTCCGGTTCGGGCGATGGCTTCTACATCAGTGGCGGCCAGGTGATCCCGGTTACATGGAAACGCGGAAAGACTACGACCAAGTGGTATACCTCTGACGGTAAGGAACTTACCATGAATCCCGGCAAGACCTGGATCTCTGTTTATAACAATAAAGAGGGCGTCAAATTTGAATAGTCGATCACAAACGAGATATGATGCTGTATGTATCGGGGCCGGAGCTTCCGGCCTCGTTTGTGCTGCAACGCTTTTAAAAAGAGGGCTTAGAACCGCCCTGATCGAACAGAATAAAAAGAGCGGAAGGAAGCTTTATGCGACGGGTAACGGCAGGTGCAATCTGGCAAATGCCGTTATTTCTGATTCTGCCTATTATCGGAATTCCTTTGCCGCGTCTCTTGTGACGGAGGATTCCGTGAAGGAGTACTATGATTTCCTTGCTTCTCTTGGGATCCGTCTGACAAACAGGGACGGATACCTGTATCCCTCCAGTATGCAGGCTTCTTCCGTGGTATGGGCTCTGACGGATGCAGCAAGGCTGGCAGGGGCGGAGTTCCTTTATGATACGGAGATCCGTACGGTTTCCTATGATCCTGCGGAGGGATTCCTGCTGGACGCAGGAGATAAAATGATCTGCACCGACCGGCTGGTTTTAACCACAGGCAGTCCTGCGGCAGCACAGCTTGGCTCCGCAAAAAGTAAGACGCTGTACCATCTGCTGGATCAGTTAAATGTTCCTTATACGAAGTTTTCTCCGGCACTTTGTCCGCTGGAGACAGAAGAAGATGTGCGTTCGCTTGCCGGAGTCCGGGCAGGATGCCGGATGGTGCTTCTGCACGGGGATTCCCGGGAAGAGGAAAATGGCGAAGTCCAGTTCACGGAATATGGAATC
>CADBOV010000328.1 GCA_902796385.1 uncultured Lachnospiraceae bacterium | reverse complement strand
GGTCTTTACATCGATGATACCGATGCCCCGCAGTTCGATGAAATGCCGGGTGATCGCCGGACTCTGACCCACCAGCTGATCATCCGAGATCTTTTTGATCTCCACCACATCGTCCGCAACCAGACGGTGTCCGCGCTTCAGAAGCTCAAGAGCCGCTTCCGACTTACCGATTCCGCTGTCTCCCATGATGAGCACACCTTCGCCGAATACATCCACCAGAACCGCATGAATGGAGATTCTGGGTGCCAGTTCCTCATGCAGCCAGCGAACCGCCTCATGCACGAAGCTGGATGTGGTTGATGCGGATGAAAGTACCGGGATCCCGTGTTTCCGCCCCGCTTCAATGATGAAATCGTAGGGCTGGATGTCCCTGCTGAATACCAGACAGGGAATCGGAAACTGGAACAGCTTGTCAAAGATCTCAATATTCTCCTCGATCGTATGCATATCCGCCAGATACGCATGCTCCACATTTCCGCAGATCTGAACACGTGCCGTATCGAAATGTTCGAAGAAGCCTGCCAGCTGAAGCGCCGGACGGTTGATATCCGGATCCGTGATCAGGATCTTCTCCGTGTCGATCTCCGGCGTGAAATTCTTCAGATTCATTTTCTTGATAAACTCAGATAATTTCACACTGTATTCTACGTTCATATGCCTTCTCCCATTTAATTATTCCCGACCGGGATAAACTATGTATGATTGTATCATACATGGCGTTTTTTTTCTATATGTGATAGAATGATTGCATGAAAGAATTCGATATTGAAGAAGAACTGAAAAAACTTCCTCACCTCCCCGGTGTTTACCTGATGCACAGTAACAGCGAGGAGATTCTTTATGTGGGAAAAGCCGTGGATCTTCACAGCCGCGTCCGCCAGTATTTCCGGAAGGGACACGGGCATAATGATTCTCCGAAGATCATGCGGATGGTTTCCCAGATCGCCTATTTTGAATATATCATTACCGGCTCCGAAATGGAGGCACTGGTTCTTGAGTGCAACCTCATCAAGGAATATCGTCCCCGCTATAACACCTTAATGACAGATGATAAAGGCTATCCCTATATCCGCGTCACCATCGACGAGGAATATCCGAGGATTCTTTACAGTCATCAGATGCGCAGGGACAAATCCAAATATTTCGGCCCCTATACGGACGGAAAAGCCGTTCATGACATCATCCAGCTGGTACAGAAGCTCTTCCTTCTCAGAACCTGCAACCGGAACCTTCCGCGGGACATCAACAAGGAACGGCCCTGTCTTTATTACCAGATCGGCCAGTGCAGCGGACCCTGCCAGGACTCGAATGTCACGAAGGAAGAATATCAGGAACAGATCCGCCGGGCCATCACATTTCTGAAGGGTGATAACAAAGAGCTGATCAGCAGCCTGAAGAATAAAATGAAGGCCTATGCATCCGAAATGGAATTTGAGAAGGCTGCCGAAGTGAGGGACCTGATCGAAAGCATTTCCCACATTATGGATAAGCAGCGGATGCAGGACACAAATGCCGACAACCGGGATGTGGTTGCCTTTGCGCGCGGCGAGAAAGACACCGTGGTCACGGTCTTTTTCGTGCGGGACGGACAGCTGCTGGGACGGGAAAACCATCATATGTCCGCCGATCCGGAAGAATCGGATACGGATGTCCTCACGGAGTTTATTAAACAGTATTACAGCAGCACGCCTTACATCCCGAAGGAGATCCTTCTCCGGATCCCGGTTTCCGAACCGGACATCCTGCTCTCCTACCTGTCGGATAAAAAAGGCCAGAAGGTATCCTTCCTTCAGCCGCAGCGCGGGGATAAAGCAGGTCTCCTGAAGCTTGCCGAAGAAAATGCAAGGCTGGTTCTGGAACAGGATCTGGAACGTATCAAGCGGCATGAGAAAAGAACAACCGGAGCCGTACAGGAAATCGCGGAAATCCTCCAAATTCCTTCCGCATCCAGGATGGAAGCCTTCGATATTTCCAACATTTCCGGATATCATTCCGTAGCATCCATGGTGGTTTTCGAAAACGGAGAACCCCGCCGAAACGCATACCGGAAATTCAAACTCCGCACCGTGGAGGGTCCGGATGACTACGCTTCCATGAAGGAAGTACTGACCAGGCGTTACACAAACGAAAAACTCGGCCCGCTGCCGGACGTTCTTATGATGGACGGTGGAAAAGGCCAGGTACATATAGCGGAAATGGTTTTGGACAGTCTGGGGTTGGATATCCCCGTCTGCGGCATGGTTAAGGATGACCATCACCGCACCCGAGGTCTTTATTATAAAGATCAGGAAGTCCGCTTCCCGAAAGGGAGTGAAGCCATGCATATGGTCACTGCGCTGCAGGACGAAACGCACCGCTTTGCCATTACCTATCACCAGCTGCTCCGCAGCAAAGGGCAGGTGCATTCCATTCTGGATGACATTGAAGGGATCGGGCCGAAGCGCCGACGGGCATTGATGCTTCACTTTAAAACTATTGAAGCTGTACGGGATGCGTCCGTGGAAGAACTGCTGTCTCTTCCGGAAATGAATCAGGCATCTGCAGAATCCGTGTACCGCTTCTTCCATCCTACGGATGAACCGTCTGATT
>CADBOV010000327.1 GCA_902796385.1 uncultured Lachnospiraceae bacterium | reverse complement strand
GGGATCCCCCGGGAAACGATCGCGATCTTCAGTTTTTTTTCTGTCGGCATATTATCCCCGGGCATACTGCTTCTTATATCCTCTCATATAACCGGCGGAGCTTCTTTGCTTCGCTCTCCCAGCTGTATTTCTTCTTTACGGCATGAAATCCGTTCATTCCCATCTGACTGCTCAGTTCCGGATCCTTCATCAGCTTCCGGATCACCTTTGCGATCTGATCCACGTTGTAAGGATCAACTGCAATCCCGCAGCCCGCGTCATCAATGATATCCTTCCAGAGCGGAATATCCGAGGAAATGATCGTCATCCCGTGTGCCATATATTCAAACATTTTAATGCATAATGCATTCTTTGCATTTTCGGTCGGATGTTCCACAAGAAGACCGATCTTCATATTTGCCATGCTTTCCTGAAGCTCATCGTATGGCACAAGACCATGAAAACGGACCAGTCCCTCTGTATCTTCCTTTTTCATTTCCTCCAGCAGCGATTCCGGCTCGATATTTCCGTAAATATCCAGTCCTGCCCCTGCCTTCGTTGCAGCCTGAACCATCTGAATCGCTCCCCGGTCGTCGGAGCAGCGGATTCCCGTATAACCCAGTTCCAGTTTTCTTTCACCGTATGGGATCGGTTCCCGGATTCCCTTCAGGATCGGATAATTGCAGATCACAACCGCTCTTCTGGTCCTTCCGCGAAACTGTTCCTTAATGTAAGGGGTTGCCGCAACCACGGCATCCACATGGCGGACCACATGGGTCTCATACATTTTAAATGCAGTTGATACCGCTGAACGAAGAAGCTTCGGGATCCAGTATTTATCCTTGATCTGGGAAGGCACATCCTCATGACTGTCATAGATGACCTTCTTTCCCCGACGCTTCAGCTTCAGACCATACCGCAGCAGTTCCGGATCATGAAAATGATAAACATCGCAGTCGAGACTCAGGGCTTTCTTATAAACTGCCTTTGAGAAAACCATCATCCGCTCTCTTCTGCTTTTCGGCAGGGCTCCCATACCTATTACATGCACCCCGTTTTCAACCCTGCTCTCACCTTGCGCCACAAGGTATGTTTCATGTCCGGCTGCTGCCAGCGTACTGCATTCCTTTATGAATACACGAATATCATTGCTTTCGTGTGCGCTTGTAAAATGACATATCTTCATATCCCATTACTCCTCAAACTCTTTCCCGGCCCGGCTTGCCTCCCGGAAGAGCTCCTTTGTTTTTTCCGTTCCGCAGTTAAAAAGCACATCCAACATGGAAAGTCCCGGAACAAATTCCTCCGTATGCATCTGGTCATAGACCGGCGGCTGAAATGTCTGATAGCGAAGCCGGATCCCCGCATTCTCAAAGGAGGATTCGTCCGTATATTTTCTTGCTCCGTTCCCGGAGAGATATCCGTCTGCCCCTGCGGTCTTACAAAGACTGAGCACCAGATCATTCTTCCTCTTTGTATCATCCGAAGGAAGATCGCTCTGCAGCAGGATCTTCGTCGGAATCTCCAGGATCTCCTTAAGCCGGAGAACACTCCGGATGCAGTAGGCCGCGATGGTCTCTTCCTTTTTCGAGAAAAGATCCCCGATCTTATCCCATACCTCTTCAAAAAAAGCGCTTTCGCCGTAACTTCTCTTTAATTCCGTCGCATGCTTTTCCAGCCAAACATCATCATTTGTGGATGCGATCTCCCGGTAACTCCGGTCCAGAAAGCCGTGCTTATCACCGGAGATCGTAAGATAGCTGATCTTTCCCTGCGGATTCAGGATCCGGTTCCGGTACATATAGGACCCCTTTTCCAGCTGGACATCATCCAGAAGGATAAAGGTATCCGCTTTTGCCATTTTATCAAAGTAACCCATCCAGGGAAAATAATGTGGCTGGTGAATCGAAACGATCATAACAGATCCCCCTCTTTCACGATCATTCTGGGGATCTCAAAAACCTCGGCATACCGGTGTCCGATCTGAACGCCGTGTGTGATCAGAAGCCCCCGCAGGAAGTCCTCTCCCACGTAATCGCGTCCCTCCTGCGAAACATAGCAGCGGACCGCCTCAATCTTCCGCTGAACATCCTCTTCTTCCACACAGGAAAAGACCTGGTTGTCAAATGTATAGTTGTTCCACGGAACCTCATACTGCAGGATGGTGATCTTTTTAAACGCACGTAGACACTCCTTCGCGATGGTCACATGATCCTGATGGATATCATGTACGGAAGGAGAAAGCACCAGGTCCGGTTGTATTTTGTGATTCAGCCGGATCATGCTGTCCAGAATATCCTGTCTGTGATCTTCAAAATGTCTCACCTGAAAGTCCAGACAATCCACATTTTCCGGTGCAACACCGAGAACCGCCGTTGCGTGTCTCATTTCTTTGATCAGACAATCCGGTTCAGCCCCCTCCGGCAGTGAATCCTGACAGGAAGAAAATGCAACATAGTACACCTCTGCGCCCATCCTTACCAGCTTGGAGATCGTAGCCCCGCAGGCCAGCTCCCCGTCATCCGTATGTGGTGCCAAAACCAAAACTTTACGATAATTCATCCCTGCTCTCCTTATAGATACATAAATCGATACTCTGTTTTTCCGGTTCTCGTCCCGGTTCTCTCTCCGGTTCCGCGACCGCCTTTTCTTCCCGCGCCGTTTCAAACATCAGACAGATCAGCGCCAGCAATGTCCAGTGGAAACTGTTCTGCAGATAACTGCTTGATGCAAATGTAACCACCGAATAGACCAGGATCCAGATCATCCCCATCTCACCCCAGTTGCATACTGCGGCGTTCGTCCCGCCGCGGTAAAGCATCCGCATCTTCCGGAAAAGATAGATCAGGAGCAGTACAAAGCCGGCAAAAATAAGGACGCCGTACTGCGACAGGATCTCCAGGAACAGACTGTGAGGATCCACAAAGTTACTGCCCGACGGATTTTCCGAATAATAACGGTAGAAACCACCCGGTCCGAGTCCCAGCAGGCCGGACACCCAGGCTCCCGAGAAGCCGTCACGGTAGATCAGCATTCTGGCCTGCAGGGATCCTTTACCTTCCTCGGATTTCTCGATCAGGTTCATGACTCTCGCAAAAAGGTCATCGGATCCGGAGCCCCTGACGATCGTAAAGATGATCAGGAACACCAACACAGCCAGTGCAGCCATTGCCAACATTCCCTGCTTCCGCCTGTCGGCCTTTGCACGGAAAATGGCAAATGCAAATACACCCACCAGTATCGCTGCATTACAGATATTTGCATCATTGATCCGGTTGATCAGAACCACACTTGCCACAAGGAACCAGCCCGGATCGATGAAAAACCTTCTGAGCCGGATCCGGAAACGTCCCAGAGTTACCGGAAGCATCAGTGTGATCAACGCGGAATAATCATTTATATTGTAGGAAAAACCGGTTGCCGTATATAGATTTGTTCTCCATGTGATCTTCTGGTTCGGATCACTGTACATGGAGGAAGACAGATGTTTTCCGGTTATGATCTCACCGAAGCCCAGCAGCACCAGTGCGGTCAGAACGAAAAACAGGAACCGTAAAACCAGTTCGATCTCATCTTTTGTCAGTTTCAGATTTGAAAGGATATAAAAACAGAAAAGCCCGCAGAGAAGCGAGAAGATCTCACGGATCCCCCGTTCGGAATCCGTATATGGTGATCCCACCATAAGGACACCCGCATATGCAAGCCACACAAAAAGAAATCCCATCCAGAAAAGGAAGCTGCGCCGTCCGGAAAGACGGATCTCTCCCCTGAACAGGATCAGTGTGAGAACCGCCAGCAGGGCAACAACCACCCGATAGAAATTTAGAAAGCCTCCCAGCATATTCAGTTCATTTCCCAGATTCGGAATGGCAGAAGCGCCTACAAGAAGCGCCGCCATGATCGTTCTCAGGCGTATCGGTTGTCTCACGTTACACTCCTCTGTCCTGAAAAATAACTTCGTCTTATTTCTGAAATGTTACTCCACACATTTTCGGAGCATTTCAGCGACCTGCTTTGTTTCTTCTTTTTCCATATAGGGATGAAGAGGAAGACTCAGCACCCGTCCGCAAAGCATCTCCGTCACGGGGCAATCTGCCGTCCTGCTGTCTGTATCTTCGAATGCCTTCTGCATATGCATGGGCTTCATATAGTATACCATGGTAGGAATCCCGGCTTCCTTCATCTTCGCCTGTACCATGTCACGGTCCGTTCCTTCCGGAAGAAGCACCGTATACTGGGCCCAGCTGCTTACAAAATCCTGTCGGATGGCAGGAAGCTGCATACCAGAATCCTTCAGTAACTCCCGATACAGATCCGCAACCCGGTTCACGGCGGACAGTTCCTTTTCCCGAAATGCCTTCAGCTTCGGAAGCAGGATTGCTGCCTGCAGGGTATCCAGCCGGCTGTTCATTCCCAGCCGTACATTATCATATTTACTATCTTTTCCTTTTCCGTGGATACAGAAGCTTCGGATCTTTTCAGCAATCTCCGTATCATCCGTAAAGATCGCGCCACCATCTCCATAGCATCCCAGTGGCTTTGCAGGGAAGAAGCTTGTTGTGGAGATGTCTCCGAAACTGCATGCCATCTTTCCGCGGATGGATCCGCCGAAGCCCTGGGCTCCGTCCTCAAGAAGAAAAAGCCCGTACTTATCCACGATCGGACGGATCCGGTCATAATCTGCCGGCTGTCCGAAGAGATCCACCGCAACCACGGCTCTCGGACGATATTTACCTTCCTGCTGAACCTTCCCGATTGCTTCCTCCAGACGTACGGGATCCATATTAAAGGTATCCTCTTCCACATCAACAAAAACCACGGAAGCCCCAAGCATAGCCGGTGCTTCCCCGCTGGAAAAGAAGGTGAAATCAGGAACAAAGACCGCATCCCCCGGACCGATATCCCACGCCATACATGCCAGGGACAAAGCATCCGTTCCGTTTGCACAGGATATGCAATGCTTTACGCCCACATAATCCGCCAGTTCCTGCTCCAGTTCCCGGACCTCCGGTCCCGAAATAAAATGCGCCTCACGGATCACCCGTTCCATTTCCGCATCTATTTCCGGCTTTAAAAATTGATATTGCCTCTTCAGGTCTCGAAATTCCACCGTATCCCTCTTTCTTACCGGGGCATCCTGTCAGACAGCCGCCCCGGTGATAATCTCATTTTTTCTCTTTTTTTCCCGGCCGGATCCGGACTGCATCCGGCGTCACCATCAATAAAGCAATGCGCCGGAAGCATCAAACCGGTATGTACGATAACCGATCTTTACCGTTCCGGTAACCATATCGCCTGACGGATTGAAGTAGTATTTCTTACCGTTGATGGTACTCCATCCGACTGCCATGGCTCCGCTTGTTTCAAAATAATACCAGTATTTTCCGCTCTTCAGCCAGCCTGTATGCATCTTTCCGTCCGGATCGAAATAATACCAGACGCCTGAAATCTGTTTCCAGCCCTTCTGCGCCGCACCGGATCCCGGAATAAAGAAATACCAGGCAGAGCCGGATTTCCTCCAGCCGGTAAGCATTTCTCCGCTGTTGTTAAAGAAATACTTCTGATTTCCGATTTGCTGCACGCCGGTCAGCATCCATCCGTCGGAATTGAAATAATACCATTTCTTACCGATCTGTTTCCATTTTACGGCCATCTTTCCGACAGCATCAAAATGATACCATTTTGTACCGATCCTCTTCCAGCCGGTCACCATGATACCATTATCCAGGTAGTAGAAGGCACCGCTGTCCTTGATCCAGCCCACCTCCATTTCTCCGGTGGATGTGAAATGATGCCAGTCCCCTGAAATCTTCCGCCAGCCGGTATACATCACACCGTTTGAACCGAAGTAATAGAACTTATTGTTCAGCTTGATCCAGCCTGTCTGCCTGGTTCCGTCGGCCTTCTGGTAAAATGTATTGCTGCCCACGGTCACCCAGCCCCGTTTCATAAAGCCTTCCGAATCAAAATAGTAGCAGCTTCCGGAAATATACTTCCATCCGGTAACAGGCTTGTTATTCTCGAAATACAGATAATACATACCGATCCCGGTACCGTTGGACCACTTGACCCAGCCGTTCGGTATCTTTGACTGATTGATACAGCCCTCTGCAGATCCGGTGGTGAGAAGATCCCCGTATCCGGTTACCTTGCTGAGGGTGATCCCATCCTCTTCAAAGGAACAAAGGATTCCCTTTCCGGACGTTCCGACCTCATAGTACTTCGTTCCGTATTTCTTTCTGGAATAGTACATTCCAGCATTGAAATTATCTGTTCCCTGAGCCGTAACATCCGTCCGGCTGTTTGTCGTAATGGATGCCTTCGGCTGGAAGAGATCCAGCATTTCCTTCGAGTTTGCATAAGCAACCCCGTGATCCCCGGTTTTGATCACATCAATCCGGGAATAATCCTTCGCAATGGCTCTTGCCACTCTCTGTTGTATCTGATAAGTAACATTCAGATCTGCCGATGTAAACAGGGTTGATTTTCCGTCAGTGATCAGAACCGCGATGGAGTTCGGATTTTCATCCATCGGATCTTTAACGGAATAAAGGTTATATAAGCGAAGTGTAAAGCCGCCGAAGCGGAAAGAGATATAGTCATCAAACCAGTCACTCTTTACACCTGCATGATAAGACGCCGATGAAATGGATGAAACGCCCGAAATGGATGTTACCACCTTCAGGAAATCCGGAATGGTTGTCATCTTATCGTTCATCACATCGCCGGTAACCACGTCGCAGCTGATATCAACCACGGTTCCGCCTTTTTCACGTACCGCATTTTCCGCCTGATAAACAAACGCCTGATTATGCCAGGAGGTTGCTGATTTCACGGACCCGAGATCATCATTTTTCTCGTCCACGTGACGATATTTCTTATGAATAAACACCGTATCCTGATCGATCAGGGAATGAACCCCCGTATCATCCAGGAGCATCAGTTCCGCGATCTCCGGGATTCCGCCGATATGATCGGAGTGGGAATGACTGCCGATGATAAAGTCAAGATGTGTCACACCCAGCGTTTCGATCATCCAGATTGCCATATCTTTTCCGTTCCGGCCGGAAATCTGGCAGGAAAGATTTGCCGTTCCGCCGTTCGGATATTTGCGCGGCACATAATACTCCGTGCCCGTGCTGTCCATAATATGATCGTCATAACGGTTTCCGGTATCGATCAGACCCCAGCGGCCGTTGGATTCAACGATGATACAATCCGAGTTAAATGCGCCGCCTGCCATATTATAAAACCATACATGATTTCCGGCAGGAATACTGCACTCACCCGCCTGATAGATGGTTCCTTCGTATTCCGTTGCAATTCCGTCCGCATCGAAGGACCACCAGACACCGTCGATCCTCCGGATCGTATCTCTGATCCGTTCCGAATTCTCGATATAGTACTGATTCCCTTCTTCATCCGTATGCCAGCCGTCTTCCTCCTCCGCCGGTCCGGGCTCATCTTCATATAATATAGAAGACGGAGCTGTCATTTTCGGTATTCCACTACTCTTTTCGCCAGCCGGTTCCTGATCCGCTTCCTGCGCTTCTGCCGCTTCCGAAGGATCGGTCTGATCCGTACCCTTCTCTTTTTCCGCTGCTTCCGAAGTGCCGGTCTGATCCGTTCCTTCCACAGGCTCAGCCACGGTCTCCGCAGTATCCGCAAAGTCCGCTTTCTTTCCTTCTTCCGCCGCATCCGAAGTACCGGACTGATCCGTTTTATTCACTTCTTCCGCCGCCTCCGAAGAATCGGACAGATCCGCTTTATTTCCTTCTTCTCCCGCTGCTTCCGTCACATCCGGATTCCCGGACTGCTTTGTTCCGTCCGCAGACTCAGTCACGGTTTCCGCAGTTCCTGCAGGCTCCGCATATACCGCCCCGGTGGAAAGAAGCATGGAAAAACAGAGAAGGAAAGCTAAGACCCGGCTTCTCATCTTGTTCTTCTTCATAAAAACCTCAATTGTCCTAATGTACCAGATACCAGATATTTGCGTCTACACCGCCGTTGATACCGTCGATCTTAACGCTTTCCGAATACTGCCAGATCTGATAGGGCACACCGTAATCGTCACACTGATTCCGGATCCAGTACTGGGCACACCAGTGCATATATTCCGTCAGCTGTGTTGTATCTACATATCCGTCTACGCACCAGCTCATTCCGGCATAATACATAGCCTTATATCCGGCTGCCTCGACCGTCTCGCAGAAAGCTTTTACGATGGCCGTTCTTGTCTTGGCGCTGATGGAGCTGTGTCTTCCGCCCGACATATTCTCCGTATCGATTACGACCGGAAGTGTAACCGGGAGTCCCTTGATCACATTTAATGTGAACTTGGCTTCTTCGATAGCCTCATCAACCGTTACGGCCTGCGTGAAGAAATATACACCCACCGGAATTCCGGCAGCCGTTGCTTTCTTGATATTTGTCTTGCCGTAAACATCCTCGTAGATCTCACCGGTCTTTCCGAGTCTGCCGCCCACACGGACAAATGCGAAATCAACTCCGTCATTCTTAACCTTTTTCCAGTCGATCTCATCCTGCCACTCGGAAATATCGATTCCGAAAAGGGAATCGATCTCACCCTTTTCATTTACATGATATCTCTTTCCGTTGATCTCTTTCCAGGTCGTATCATTTACCTTGGAAGGATCATAATACTCCGCACCGGCCTCCTTCTCCGTAACAACGCCCTTCGCGTCAGCGTAATAGCTTGTCTTTCCGACCGTAAAGCTCTTGTTCTTATAGAAGACGCCGCCGGAAGCAGCATAGTATTTCTTCTTGCCCAGCTCAAACCAGCCGGCCTTCGTACGTACCGCGCCGTTCTTGTCGGCATAATACAGTTTCTCATCTGCCGTATAGAATCCGTTCGCCTTCATGACGCCCTTGGCGTCAAAATAATACTTTACACCGCCGATGGTCATGAACCGGCTTCTGCACAGCGCTCCGCTTCCTGTTGCGCGGTACCAGTTGCTTCCGATCTTGAACCAGCCGGTCAAGGTCTTTAATACACCGTTTGCATCTGCCGCGTAGCAGGTATTCTTATTGATGATATTCATGCTGACAGCCATCTGTCCGTTGGTCTTCAGGTAATAATTCTTTCCGCCGTAACTGAGGATCAAACCTGCCATAAGCTCGCCCTTACCCGCGCTGTAATACCAGTTATCGCCGATCTTTCTCCAGCCCTTACCCGACCATACAAGACCGGACTTTTCAGCATAATACAGTTTCCCCTGATATTTAAATGTTTCCGCGCTTGCCATGGAGCCGTCGCTCTTCAGGAAATACCTCTTGGTTGTTCCATAGAAGCTGTTCTTCAGAAGCTTTCCGCCGTCCTGGACCACGTACCACTTTCCGTCGATCTGGGCCCAGCCCTTCTTTGTGCGGATCCTGCCTTCCTTTCCGGCATAATAAAGCTCTCCGTCCGCCTTTACCACCTGGCTCTTCACGATCTTTCCGTCTTCGCCGAGGTAGTACATTTCCTTTTTCGTGGATGTGGCAATGGCATTACATCTTAAACTTCCGTCGGATTCCGTGTAATACCATTCGGACTGAAATGTAAACCAGCCTGCCTTCTGGCGGATCGCTCCGCTTGATCCGGCATAATATTTCTTGCCCTTTACGGTCGCGATCTCATTCTTTGCCATCACGCCGGTATTTCCGAGACAGTACTTCTTTCCGCCTGTCTCAAGAAGGGTATTCGTCATGAACGCGCCGTTTTCCGACAGGTAATACCACTTTGTACCTACCTGCAGCCATCCTTTTTTTCTCAGGATGACGCCTTCCTCATCCGTATAATAGTATTTCCCGTCAATGCTTACGATCTTATTCGTAACCATCTGTCCTTTTTCATTCAGGTAATACTCGATTCCGGCAGATGTAAGGATCGTGGATGTATACAGTTTGCCGTCCTCCATGGAGTAATACCAAAGAGAACCCACTTGCAGCCATCCCTTCTTCACGGAAAGAACTCCGCTTGCGCTTGCCCTGTATCCGTATCCGTCATATACGGCATTTCCCGAAACAAGCAGCACACCGGACGCATTCAGGTAATACTTCTTACCATCCACGGTCACGATTTCATTCTTTGCATATGTGCCGTCTTCCTTCTGATAATAGGTTTTGTCATTCTTTACCACAAAGCCTTCGGATATGGTGGTCCTAACCTCTGCAGCCCGGACTCCTGCCGTTGCTTTCGGAACAGCCACCGGTTCCTCTGCAGCAGCGTCCTCTTCTTTTTCCTCAGCAGCTTCCTTTGTCTCTGCAAGGTCTTTGCCGGAAAGGTCATCCCCGTCGGTTACGGTCTCCTCTGCTTCACCGGCATCGGTTCCGGACGCGCCTGCTTCGGAAAGGTCTTTGCTTTCCTCCACGGTTCCTTCCGGATCCTCTTCCGTCAG
>CADBOV010000326.1 GCA_902796385.1 uncultured Lachnospiraceae bacterium | reverse complement strand
TGATCTCCTCATCAAAGAAATCCGCCTCAAAGAAAAGATCATCCGCATTTGATGCGGTCAGCCGGTACACATGGATGGGCTTCGCCAGTCCGCGTCTTCTTTTTTCCACATGCTTGGACAGGTATTTGATATCATCGATCCGTACCACATCGATCCTTGAAATGTAGGATACGATCAGATAATTCTCCGTAACCGTCACATTATCCTGATGGAACCGCAGCTTTTTCCCCATTTCCCGGTCCAGGCGCCGGATCATCCTGCTTACCTTTCCGTACTGCTTTAAGGACCACGCCTCAAAGCAGAATGCCGGATGGATCATCGCAAGGATCACATAGATCATCAATGCGCCCAGCAGTCCCGATATCGCGTAGGACGCGATCCGCAGGATCAGGATCCGGATCCGCGGATACTCCGTCTCGTCAAAGACATAAGGAGAGCCGATCCCTTCCAGTTCTTCCTGTCCGATCCCCAGCGTTTCGGCATATTCTCCTTCAAAATGCCGTACCGTCACTTCATCCTTTACGATCCGGACATAGATCGGTTTCTGGTTCATCTTTCCGGCACGGTATTTTTCCGCCGTGGAGGTGGTTAGAAGGACCAGCTTGATCCGTCCGTCTTCCAGATGGTAGAAGTATTCTCCGCTTTTCTTATCCCCTGACATCTGGGAGAAGCCCGCACTCTTCAGGTCATTAAAATGGATCACCACATTCCGCTGACCGGCTTTATAATACATTTCTTCCGTTTTCGATTCTTCCATCTCACGGAATGTAAACATCTCCAGCCGGGAGGTCTGCAGAAGCAGCAGGAGCAGCGCGGAAAGCACCAGAACAACAGGGAAGGCAATATATAACAGATTTTTTCTCAGCAGCTTTCGATAACTGTGCAAAGTGCCGTGCCCCCTTGTTTACTCTTCTTCCGCTTTCTCCCGTTTCGATACATCGATCGAAGAATAGAACCGGTCCACCGTGTCAAAAAACTCGATATTCACCTGAGACGAAATGTTCTTATCCACATCACGGTAATATTCGGCTTTCACTTCATCCGGCAGGTCCCAGTACCCCTTTACATGATACTCCTTGACGGGTCCCTTCAGTTTTTCCTGAAATGCATCAACATACACTTTCGCTTCTTCGGACATGAAAAAGTCGCCATGCCCGTTTCTGAGCGGATAATCCAGGGGCATGAATTCCACATTCGGATTCGTGATCTCATCCTTATGATTGATGATCCCGGAGCCGTTATATTTCACATAGTCATCTCCCACACCATGCATGATCAGAACCGGAACATCACTCCGGTTGATCCCATCAATGGCCGAAAGTTCGGCAAGCTTTCCGAACAGTTTTTTATTCTCCAGAAGGATCATGGGTCTTGTAGCCCGGACCACCTGTCCAAACATACTGACTCCCATTTCCTGTGTCACATCCACCGGATTTGTAAAGCCCGAAACGGAAACCACGCCGTCAACATGGTAATCAAAATTCAGAACCGCACATACGGAGTATCCGCCCCAGCTGTGCCCGAACAGAAACCGCGGAAGGTCGGAAAGTTCCCGGTTGCACTCCACATAATCCAGTACATTTGACAGATCGATCGGTCCCTGGGGAAGTCCTTTACTGTTCTTTCCGGTACTCTCGCAGCATCCGGTATTATCGAAGCCCAGCACATAGTATCCCCGGTCAACCATATTCAGGATCCCGCTCACATAGTATTCCTGTCCGGAAAAAACGCCGTGGGAAAAGATGATCAGACCTTTTGGATCACCTGACATCTCAGCCAGACTGTAGATATATCCCTGCAGTGTCTCATCTCCGGATGAGATCTGAACCGGCTTTCTGGTATAACGCCCCGGATATAACGCCTCATACTCCGCGTAGGTCCGGTCCGTTGAATACTTCAGCATCTTTGTTCTTCCAAATGTTCCTGCCATTCCGGCCTTCACTGCCGCATAAGAGCCACCTGCCCAGAGTCCCGCAGCTGCGAGAGCTCCGGCTGCGATTTTGAAACCTGTTTTCATTCCATCCCCCTTACTCCGATTGGAATTCCGTTCACGTAGACACCATCCTCCAGTTCGATCAGAAGACACTTCTTTCCGTCGATCACCCTGGTTTCCAGAAGTTCCGTCCGGTCGGTATTGATCCGGATCGTAAAGTCCGCATTCTTCACTTCAAGCTTTCGTCCGGGGATCAGATTGGATGCAACAAAAACCTTTTCCGGTTCCGGCATTTCCGTCTGTTCTTCTCCGTTCTCCGCTTCCTTACTTTCTTCATCTGTCCCGGGATCAAAAACAAAAGCCTCATCGAATCTCTGATCCATGTCCTTCAGTTTTTCCTCTTCGATCCCGCTTTCCCGAAGGATCCGGCAGACATCATCCTTCTTAAGAACCGGACTTTCCTGCTCCTCCTTCTTTTCCTTCACAAGATTCTGCAGATTCTCCTGGATCTGCAGTACCGTTTCCAGTTCAATATCCTCCTCCAGCGTATCGGTCAGAAGCGTGGTGAACACATTTTTCTGTCCTGCCGCTGCCAGGGGTGTGATACCGCCCAGCACCGCATTTGCAAACTGCGCCCGGATATCCACGGAATCCTTCGTATAATAAAGGATATGGTCCGGATCCTGGGAACGGTCGATAAACGCAGGATAAAGGAATCCGTTCATGGGTGCTCCCACGATCTGTCCCGTGGTCAGATTATGAAATGCATTTACCGCGGGATCATAACCCAGTCCCGGCTTGGTGGGTTTCACCGGGCATATGGCGCATACCACATGCCGGTACACCTCTTCCGATGCATCATCCAGGGACATCCCGTCCAGCGTTTTCCCGGGAACATCGTAATCCTGCCGTGCCAGGAGGATCAGGTAATTATCGATATAATTATAATGTTCGATCACACGATCATAGAATTCCTGCAGGGTATCCTCATCCTTCAGGTCCGTTTCGACCAGTGCCTGAAGGAGCTTCACCTCATCCGTGGTCATATCACCGGAATGATCATCCCGGTGGATCTGCTCCTGTCGCAGCAAAAGCAGGTTCTTATCCCTGGTTCCGGAGAAACATTTCCGGAACAGCTCCAGATACTTAAAACGATCCTCTTCGGGAAGCGTAAGAAATGTATCCGCAAACTGCACAACCTTGTTCTTCTCTCCGTTTACATAACATCCGCTGATACGGCTGATGCTGCTCTGTTCCGGATCCAATGCATATAAATGTTTGATCTCACTTAAATCTGATGGTTTCACTTTGTAGTCTCCTATAGTTTATTATCTTCCGGTGATCATCTTCTGACGTTTATCTTCCGGTGATCATCTTCTGACGTT
>CADBOV010000325.1 GCA_902796385.1 uncultured Lachnospiraceae bacterium | reverse complement strand
CTTCCGTGATGCCCATCGTCCACTTCTCCAGGACCGCATCCGGATCTTCACTTCCCGCAGCATTCTCTTCGGTCACTTTATTCTCAGTGGTCTTCTCTCCGGACTCTTTTTCAAACAAAATCTCCGCCATGGTTTTTTCAGCCAGAACTGAATCCTTGTCCTGCAGCAGCACCAAAGCCATGACCGCAACGAATACATAAAACGCGGCAACCACTATGATGATTCCCTTGACTCTTCTTCTGCTCATACGCTTCCTCCGGACGGAATCTGGATATAGATTCCCATCCCGTTTCCAATGGTACTCTTCGCATAGATCGTTCCACCATAGTATTCAACGATCGCCCTTGCCTGGGCCAGTCCCAGTCCGTTTCCGCTGATCCGGTTAGAGCCCTGATAATTCAGTTCGAAAATATACTTGGTTTCTTCCACCGGAAGTCCCTCTCCCGTATCCTTCAGGACGATAAAAATGTCGTCGCCGATGGTGGAAATGGTAATTACAAGGGATCCGGCCTTCTTCATGTATTTGATGGAATTATCAATGATATTCCGGAAAAGTGTCAGCAGTCTTCCCTGGTCTGCAGTAACCAGTAATTCATCCGTAGCCGATGATACGGTGATATGAAGATTTGCCGCCTTTGCTTCCTCAAGAAGGGAATCCTTTGCTTTATTCGCTATGGATATGATATTAACGGTTTCCCGGCCCTCACTTCCTTCTGTCAACGGAGGAAGAAGCGCACCGAAGTCCTGTGTCTCCGACTCCTTCTTCTGTTCCCGCTCCATCCGGAGCTCCTGTTCCTTCTCATTTTTCTCCTGTTCCAGATTCCGGATCACGGACTGAAGCCGTGAGGATTCAACCTGCATATTGTCATTCTGGGAACGAAGTATTTCCATCTGGGATCTGATCTTTTCAAGCAGCCCCTCTTTCTCCCTGACCTGTCCGGACATCTCATTTATGGCCTTATCCTTTTCGGCCATTTCGATCCCCACTTCCTGATGATAGGTCTTAAGTGTCAACGCCTTATCCATCTGGTCTGCATAGCATACATAACAGAATGAGAAAAGGCACAGACTGTGAAGCAGGAAAAATAGGATGATAAAGATCAGTTTTAAGAAAAACAGGCTATAGACGGTTGCTACGAAAAGGATACATGCACCGGCTAAAAAAACCTTCTGCGACTTGGACATTTTATCTTCGTCCTCCTTTTTATCTTATATCCAGAATACCTTCAAAACCGGTCACCCGGAAAACATCCATAACCTGAGGCTGGGCATTGATAATGATCAGCTTCCCACCCTTCGATTCGGCTGTCTTTTCTCCCAGGACAAGCGCCCGCAGACCGGCACTGGACATATACTTCACTTTTTCAAGATTGATGACTACGTTGTTGCTCTTAGTGAAGCCTCTAAGCACAAGTGTCTGAAACTCATCACTTGTGATCGCGTCGATCTTTCCTTCTATATCCAACTGTAAGGTCCCTTCTCTTAGTGTTTCTTCGAAATGCATTATTGTCCCCTTTCTATTTTAAAACAACCGTACCATCAAGAGCAAGGCCGCTGTCAAGTTCGGCAGCACGCTCTTCCGGAAGTTTTGAATTGATATCCAGATAGGTTCTGGAATCAGCTGTCGGTGTTTCATCCATCTGAACGATATTGATCTTTGTACGGATCGGTTTGAACTGGTTCAGCATATATACGATCCTGTGCCTGAGTTCCTCCGTCAGTTTTCCGGGAACCATTACGGTCACATCGTATACACCCTGTGTCTGGAATCCGTCGGGTTTCTCGATCTTCTCCTCCTTGATCCAGGACCGGAGAAGATTATGCTCGATCACAACGGCCGGCCGGCCCAGAATGATCTCCAGCACTCTTTCGATGACCCGCTTTGTTCCCTTTAGCCGGTTCAGCTCATAAGCCTCCCGTACAAACTGGCGCATCATATTCTCATCCAGGGAACCTCCCTCCATGTCGATGCCCAGCCAGGAGCCGTACACGATCAGCAGTTCCTTCGGACACAGGTCCGGATCAAGGAGCTGCGGAAGTCTTTCGATATCACGTTCAAAATCATTATATATGGTCGAGAATACGGAAATATACCGGTGGAAGAAACTGTTTCTTTCCCGGAACACTTCCGGATAGGTTGCCATGAAGTTATCTCCCGTTGAATCAACAACCATGTCAGAGATTGTGAGATTTCCTTCTCCTGCAGCCAGGATCGCGATATAGAGATACTGTCCCTTCAGGTCATAAAGCAGGATATCCGATCTTCCGATATAACGGACTGCTCCCAGCTTCCGCAGCACATACCGCTTGGATTCCACCGTGATCTCCGGTTCCGACAGCATAACGTCAAGATCCACGGAGGTTCCACCGATCTCCCGGATCTTCTGGTTCATTGCAAGCAGATATACACTGTATGCCCTGTCCTCGGAGCATTCCACCTGAAAAGAGAAACGTCCCCACTCCGCATCCTGCTTAGCCCCGTCAATTCCCCGCAGGAAAACCCCGTGGCTGTCCGCATCCTGGATCAGTTCCAGCTTCGCCTGTTCATCACAGGTAAATCCTGTCAGGCATCCGGTCTTGATTCTGTTTTTTTTAATCGTATATTTCGCCATATTATTTAACCGCTATAGAAGAAATAATAGTTTCCAGCATGATCTGTCCCGGATACAGAAGACAGTTCTCTGCCGGGTAGATGTTAGAATCCCGGAGCATCGCATGCTTCAGATTTTCAGGCTGCATGAAGAGATCATAAACGAAATCCACGCAGTCCAGATTCTCGATTCCCGCAAATACCTCTTCAAAGGTCAGCGGATCTCCGAAGTTCTTTTCTCCGTCCACATAATTGATCAGTTGTTTTACCCGTTTCTCGATCTGTTCCCTGCTGTCCGAGAACTGCCGTTTTACATAGACAGTCAGTTTAACGGACACACCCACGTATACGGGGGGAAGGATCTGGAACCTGGTTGTGATCAGTCTCCGTTCCGACAGTGTCTTCGTGATCGCATCAATGTACTGTTTGGACAGACGCGGGAATTCCTCATCCGTCCCCGGCAGAACCGCTATGTGGACCAGATTGTCCAGTTCATCCATCACGGCACGGATCTTCCGGATGCAAAGCCCCGGCGCGGAAGCTACCGCATTTTCATAATCCTCCGCCGTAATGCAGGTATATTGTGTATAAACATCCTCCCGGAATCTCGTCCGGACCTCCTCCAGGGTTTCCCGGAAGGCTCCCCCGGTTCCCGGTCCCGGATTATAGAAGATCGGTGTATCACTTAATTCCGGTGCCATGAAATAATTCTCCGCACGCACATTTCCCTTCGGACCCTCTGTCACAGCCAGTGATCCGATATAGAGCTCCGCGCCGATAAAATCGCCCGGATCCTCGATCACGATCTTTCCGTCATTCTCAAGGAGATGATAGGTAAGCGCATCATCCTCCTTCTTTCCCGGACGGACGAAATCGAAGTATTCCTCTCCGTCATCATCGATCCTTTTTGCGATCAGCAGGAATGTATCCGGAACGATATGGGAGAAAGGAAGCTTTATCTCCTGATCATCATATCCGATCACACGGCCCACATGATACTGCCGCATAACCTCCTCGCTGTAAATGATGATCCGCACTGCGTCCTTTACCCTTGAGGGTTCATATCCGAAGATCTTCTTATCAAATGTAAGCGAAAACTCGCCGTTCTTTCCCTTTTCATACAGACAGTATCTGCCCCGCTGCTCCGTGTTGGTCGAAAGCTCATATCTCCGATAGGAGTTCTTGCGGATCTCCCTTCCGAAGCAGAGAACGTAGCTTTCTCCCTTCATGGGACTCTGGATCCGGATCCGGTCTGTTCTCTGGAATGTCAGTGACAGGGCCCTGGTATCCTTCTGCCATACCTCGAAGAGGAACGCATCCACACTGAGAATACAGGGTCTGACATCATAATTCGCAGTCAGAAGCGTTGCCCTGATACAATATCCGGTAAGGTCATCCTGTGTATATTCCGCATACTCGATATCCTGCGGGAACTTCAGCTTGATCTCCCCGCTCTCCAGAAGCGCACCGGTAAAGTCCTTGACCTTGATCTCCTTAAATCCGTCCTTGGTATAGCATTCCCACCAGAAGGAAGCAAATATATTATCTGTCCTGTCCTTCAGCGCATTCCGGTGGAAGGCCTCGTTGATCCGGATGAAAAATGAGGTCTCACTTCCCGGTTCCGGCAGGGAATCACAGAAGAAGTACATCTCATCCCCCACCTTCGGATTATCTCCGAATACCTTTGCCGGAAGTACCATTTCCCGGTCCAGCAGATGTCCGTGATCATGGAACTTTCCGTCATAGAAGGAACGGATACCCGTCAGATGACAGTCCCCCACATCCACGGCCCGCCTGGTTTCAAAAACCATATTTCCCAGGAAGAAACGCTGGTTGTTTTTGATATGGGTTCTTTCCTGCAATCCGTCGGCCGTGAGAAGCAGTCTGGCACATTTTCCTTTTCTGGCCTCGAAGCCGACCATTTTCAGGAGCGCTCTTCTTGCTTCATCACTGATGGTAGAGATCCGGGAGCCCTGAAGCGCTTCGAAAACGATCAGATTCTCGAGGATCGTGATACCCGGATCCGAAGGATTAAAATTCGTCCATTCATCCGTGATAAGCGGGATGGCGGAAATCGCGTCTGCCATTCTCTCCTCATATGTTCTTCCACTTGTTTCTTCCAGTCTAAGCAATCAGAAAACCCTCTCATTCATAATCAATATAAACCTTATGTTCTCCGGATCTTACCACCATGAACGGGCTGACCTTTACATCATCAATGTCCAGGGTATGCTCTCCGTCTTTATCTACATAATGAACCGTGATCACGTTTTTACGGATCACTGCCCGGTTCTTGATTGTACCGAGCTTCATCATGATCTGGGTTCTCTTCGGAACAACTCCGATGGACCATCCGCTTCTTCCTTTTCCTGCCACGGGATTGAAATAATCCTTCAGCATGTTGATGATCTCACTCTGTGTTTCGAAGCTCTCCTCTTCATCCCTGACCGTAACCCACACCGAAACCGACACCGATACAAAGATCGGCTCCACGATAAATACATGGTCCTTCGATATGGTAACCGGTGAATGATCCAGCAGGTACTGCTTCAGATTTCCCGCAATCCGGTGGAAGGAGAAGGATCCCTCCAGATAGTCCTTCATCAGAAGCACGAAGGAAATGTCACTCGGATGCTTCTTTCCGTCCACGGTCTCACCGGTCACGCAGACTGCCGCTTCAATACTGTCGGAATACCCGAGGATCGTATAAATGTAATCCTTGTCCGATACCAGTCTTCCGCGGCTGCTGAGCAGATTCGCTCCCCGCCGGAAAGCCTCCGGCACGGTTTCCAGATCGGTTCCTCCATATGCACGTACCGGGTTATACACCTGGTCGATATAAAGCTCCGTTCCGATGGTTTCGGTGATGGAGCCCACATCCACATTTCCGGCAGAACCGTCACAGGTCCGGATCCGTACCTTGAAGGCCACATCATCCATAACCCTGGGCATTTTTGCCTTCACGCCGTCGGAGAAGACCAGTTCCCCGTTCATTCGGTCGATCATATAGCACCGTGGATCCGGGGTCGAATTGAACCCTGCCACTTCCTTCCATTTTACAAAAACGGCGGAAATATTTCCGAGCATGTCCGTTTCGATCCGGATATTCTCCGGATGCTCGATCTGGAACCGCTCGATCTCATCCTTCCGGATGCCCCGCTTCTCATTTACCCAGACCTCTGCATCCAGTATATTCTGACGTCCGAGGGAAAAGTGCTGGTTCGGACTTGTATCATCCAGATAAAAATCCTGTTCCTTTTCCGTCGTCGTATTGGACACATAAACTACATTTGTAAGGATCTTCCTTATCCGCGGAAGGAAAAGCCTGCTTTCCTTTGCATCCTGTACTTTGCTTCTGCGGATCCGGATCCAGTACCTGCTTTTCCCTTCCAGCGTTAAGCTGTGCATGTCCGTGGGCGGCATGAAGGTCACTGCACCGGATCTTGAAAAGTCCTTTGTATTATCAACGATCTTCAGCGGTTTGAATCCGTCCATGGTACTGTATTCATACCTGCATTTCATATCCGTCATGTTGAGCTGGTCTTCCAGTTCAAAATACAGGCTCACCGGTCCGTTTTCTATATGATTGTTGAATCCCAGATAGAGGGCGTCATCATGGTAAATGCCGCCTGTCATGGCAACAAACGGACGACCCTTTTTCGGAAGCTCCGTGATCTCCTTTTTCTCGGTCCCCTCAACCCGGTACAGTCTGTCCGGATCAACAAAATGTCCCTCGTAGGTAAACTCCGCCCGGAAATTCTTTATGTACGGATAGTGATGGATCCCCGGCCGCAGGTAGCAGTTGTCCGACCTGAGAAGTCGGACGCGAACGGCTCTTCCGAAATATGCGCCCACCTGGATCTTCGCCCAGTCTCCCGGGCAGATAAAGCTGAGGGAGATATTTCCGGTTCCGGAACCGGCAAAGAGACCTTCCACATCCGTTTCCGTTGGAAGCTTCTTCCATCCCAGTCCGTTAAAATATTCCATACATATCTCATCACAATATGCATCTGCCGGGATATCGGAAAGAAGCAGTTTCGGTTTCCTCTTGATGATCTTCAGTTCCGCTTCTTCTTCCTGCTTGGAAAGGAAATGACTTCTTTCCCGGTGTCCCACCTGGAAATGCATCGTCACCCTGGATCCGCCCTTTGAAAAATACAGATCCTGTCCGATGTAGCATTCATTATATAAAGACAATGTATCGGTAAACGGAGCAAAATCTTCCACATCCAGATCCGTGGTTCCGTCCGTGGCAAAATCCGCGCATCTTTCTTTTCCGGAGGAGGACAGTCCGATTCCGGAAAGCTCCTCTGCCGCTCCGACAATTCCGGTCGCCTCCATGGCAACCACTGCATAGCTTCTTCCTCCCACGATCAGATGCCTGCACTTCTCGTGCTTCTTCACCTCGACCGTGATCCCGTCCGGATGGATCTCCATGCTTTCAAACTCCCGGAATCCGGAGTATGAATAATACTTCAGCACATACTCCCCGCTCCGGATCTTTTCAATGATATCACTGCTTCCCGCAAGCCGGATATAGATCGGCTCATCTTCAATATCAAACAGGGATTCATGGTAAAGAACCAGTGCGCTTCGCGCGATGCTTCCCACCTCGGAGAAAAGCACAAACGGACGAAGTTTTCCCGTATTTGCGGAATAGCGCGGCTCAGCTCCTGCAGAACCACTGTTCTCTTCCTGCTCCTCCTCCGGTTCTTCCTCACCGGTCATATCCGGTTCCCCTTCCAACAGGGAAACGGGGGTGAAATTACCCAGGATCGGCACAAAGCTTCCGTCCTCCCGATCCGTCATAAAAGCATCGGTGATCCGCGAATTCGTAACATAGATATCACGATCCGTCTCAAAGATGACCTGTCCGCTTTCCGTACGATCCGTACCGGCCACCAGTCTGGTCCCCTTCCGGATCTCCGTTCCGGGGATCGTATCCTCCACCAGGGTAAACTGAACCATACTTCCTGCAGGCTTGGCAGCCTTTAAGGAGATGTCCAGCATATTCACGAACTCCACATGGTAGCGGTCCATGGTGAGATTTTCCAGATCAATGTTCTCCTTCATCGACATTGCAAAGATCCTTGCAATGGCCGCACCGATATCCGCATGCTCCGGATCAAAATGCCATTCCGGTACATATCCCCGGGCCAGCTCTTTTATTCTGTTTTCAATATCCTTTACGCTGCGATGATCTAACTCCAATCCTCTTCTTCCTCCATTGTGTCTGAATCATCATAGTACCTGCGTTCCAGAGGTTCTTTCTCCACCTCTTCATCGAAGGATCCGCCTCTGTCAAGATAAAAGGGAAATACAAGATTGTCCCTGCTGTTGGTGGCAGCCACCAGGTAATTGATATGTATGATCACGGCTCCCAGATCATTCCTGTATTCCGTTTCCACACTGATATCCGAGATCCGCGGTTCCTGCTGCAGCAGCGTCTGTGTGATGTCACGCCGCAGGATGGACATCATGGTCGTACTCGTATCCATGAATGCATAATTCATGATATCACTACCGAAGTCAGGCCGGATAAACCGTTCCGTTATCTGTGTCATCAGGATAAGATAAACCGACTCCCTGACGGCTCTGTTTCCCGAAACGGACATGATCCGTCCGGTTGCGGGATCGACCTGTAATGGAAATTTTGCACCTGTTCCGAGAAATTTATTTCCTTCCATAAGAAACCTCTTTCATCGTCTTATCTCACCGGCCGGGACGCCCGGATCATCAGCCGAGCTTGACGGGTGTGCCCGAAACCTCGACCAGACCGCCGCTGGAGACTTTCATGCTTCCTCCGGCTTCCAGCGTTACATTTGATCCCTTGAAATTCGCCCTGCTCTGGCTCTCGATCCCGACGGAATCATCCGCCTCGACGGATACCTTCTTTGCCTTCAGTGTAACCGCTCCGGTTTCACCGTTCATGATGAGGGATACATTATCTCCGACCTTGATCGTGATCTTCTTCTCAGCCTTGATCTCGATCAGGCCCTTTTCCTCATCTGTATTGATCCGGATCTGGTTCTTGCCTTCCTTGTCGGAAAGCTCGATCAGTTTCTTGTCGTTATTCAGTACGATGCGATGGGACTGGAGCGCGGACTGGATGGTGATCACATCCTGGGATCCCGGATCATTGCCGCCCCCCTCATCATCATCGGAAATATCTTCGAAGATAATGGAGTTTCCGTTTTTTGTAACGATCTTTTTATATTTATTCTTCTCATCCTTGGAACCCGTCAGGATCTTATCGTTGGTCTTCGGAATACATCCGATCACATAAGCCCTTTCGATATTTCCTCCCTCAAAGGCAACCAGGACCAGGTCTCCGACCTCGGGAATAAAGTAATGTCCCCAGCTGCTGCCGGAGGATGGCATGACCACCCGCGCCCAGAGCAGCCTGGTGCTGTCAGCCTCATCTCCGTCACCTTCCCCCTGTTCACGGGAAAGCAGGATCACATTGACGCAGCCGGGCATATTCTCATCATAGTTCTTCACAACCTTGCCAAGCATGATCCCATGAACCCGGGAATCACCCGTGTCGGTCTTTTCCATTCTTTTTTTTGATACATCATCTATGATGTCAAAAATCGCCATACCATCACCCGCCGATCTTGTTGGCACATCCTTCAAATGTTGTCCGGTAGCTTGTGCCTGTAAATGTATGTCTGACATTGGTCAGATAAAAATTATTGTCCAGCGGAGATCCGAAACTTTCCAAAGTGACGAACCTGCCCGGAACCAGCTCCGGCATTCCGACAATCTCGCCGTTCACATTTCCCAGACGATATCCCATCTGCTCCAGCAGATAGGATGCCCTGTAGCCGGCTTCCTCCTTGCTGTCCGTAGTCGGATCGATATACACCATAGACTGCTTGTCCACCAGTGATTTCGCCTTATTCCCGAGAGATATCTTGTTCTTGCTCTGCTTCTTGTCCCCGATGTATTTTCCCTGTGCCATATCAATGTTCCGGACCACAACTTCCTTTACCAGCCCGGTCATATCATAACCCACATCGATGGACAGGATACCTGTTCCCGGCTTCAGGACGATGAGTGGTGTCTGATTCTTCTTGGCTTCGATAAAGTAAAGAGTTTTACCGACGACGAAGAAATCGAAGTTATATCTTTTGGCGGCCTTCACCATGAATTCATAATCACTTTCTTCCACCATCTCAACCCTTCGGTCCGTGGTCTGTCCCTGACCGGCTCCCGCTCCTCCGGGCGGCTTATCCGGTGTCGCGCCGATATTTGTCTCCATAAACGGGGATCCTCCGGGGCCGGTCTCCTGAAAGATCGAATAGTTCTCCAGGATTTCCTTTACGGCATCACTGAAATACTGTGCTTTCAGTTTTTTGGAATGCCTGTTGGCCATCATGAGCCCCTTTACATCCATACAGGTCAGCTCGGCAGATGGTCTCTCGTCGCTGTCGCCCGAGGGCACGATAAAATGTACCTTTGCGATAAAGCCACGGAAAACCTCCCGGAGCGTGGTTGCGTAACCCATATAGATCACGATCGTCGAACCCAGATATAAAAACTGCTTGGTCTTCTTAATCTCAAAGCTGCTGCTGGCATCATCATAGACTCCCGCAAGGGTCACGGTTGCAATGGACGCCTCGTACCCGGAAGTAAGCTCCACATCCACATTCTTCACCGTGAGCAGCTGCTGATCATCCATCTCCTGGTTATCGATATAAACCCTGACCTTCGGTTCCCGAAAGTTTTCATAGGTCTGTTTTAAACTACTGAATTCAAATTCTGCCATAAAAACCGATCCTTATCTGTCAGAAATTTAGCAGGTTTCCCATCTTCTGGGAGGTCTTAACAAAGCTTTCATTTCCAGGCTCAAAAGCCTCCTTATATCTTTCCTGCCATACCGCCAGGGAATTTCTCCACTGTTTTGCATCGGCACACATGATGGAAAGACCGACGATGGCTCTCACCGGCTCTCCTGTCACGTTGAACATGGAGTATTCCACACTGACTCTCCGGAGTACTCCGGAATAACACATTTCTCCCCAGTTAAATGTGATCAGACGCGTATTCTCATTCCGAAGTGCGGCAATAAAGCCCTCCACCTCACGCTGTACGGTCTTTTTCTTATTTGTAAATGCCGTGATACCGGCGTCTACGGCGCCCGTAACAAAGCCGGTGGGGGACATATCCAGTTTGTCACCCATGAAGGCATCCTTTGTATCCATGGAATCAAACAGCAGATCCACGGTCATACTGATGGCAGTATCAACCTTCTTATATTTCAACTCGTCGTCATTCTCCGTCATGTAATCCATGGTGGTACGATGTCCGCCGCTGTGACCGGAAAAACGAATGCTGTTCGGGTTGAATTTCACGGTATAGGAACGCTTCTTGGATGCAAGCTTCTGAAAATATACATCTGCCAGGGAATCATCCAGACCGATACCAAAGGTTTCATTGACATAATCGGAAAGCAGGGAATCGTTCATGCCGAAATCGCCCATACCAAATCCGCCGGGCAGACCACCGCCGCCGGCAACGACCTTTATGGCATCCTTCAAAACCGTTTCCCTGTCTCTAAGGTCCAGTACTTCAATAATGGCCTTTTCGACATTTCCCATATTCTCCATGATCGTATCGGTAACACCCATATCCGTCTCCTATAGTTTCAGATTCAGCATACTGTTGTTGGTAAATTTATTTACCTTATCAAGCATACCTCCGCCCATGCCTTCCTCCCGGAAGGTATCATCAAATGCCTTATTCCAGTAGTCCTTATCATAGGTATAATTCTTGTCTCTGGCCTGATAGATCTCATCCTCGTCATCCTGCCGGATCGAAAGTGTAACCTTTCCCCGAACGGGATTCCCCTTCTTATTGAACATGGTATACTGCATATCCACGTCCGTTACGATCCCGTGGAAACTCATATTTCCCCAGAAGAAGATGACCTTCTGGGCGGCTTTGATCGTCAGCAGGGACAGAAGACCCTGCATCTGACGCATCACGCTGTACTGCGTCCCCTTCACCATGGATGTAACCGTATTGGCTACATTGGACGGTGTCATTCCGGTGATCGGATTATCTCCCAGCATAGAGGAATCCATGTTATTCACATCATCGAAAAGAAGCTCCATGGTCAGTATGGTGTTCGAAGGCGCCTTGTACATTGACAGTTCCGGATTCTGTACATCACCCTTGAAGTCCTTCTGCATTCCGGCTGCCGTATCCAGCCTGAGCGTCGTAGGATTGTACTGTACCTCCAGAGCGATGTAGTTTCTGTCATAAGCCAGCGCCCGTATATCGTCATAGGTGGCAACCTTCTTGCCGTTCAGGGAGGCCTCCGCCTTCTTAAGCAGCTGCTGATTCAGCTGATCATAATTCTTGATCACCTTCTCCGGTTCACCACCAAGTGCGTCCAGTACGTCCTGGTTATTCTGATCAATGTTTTCCGTCTCAACTTTCCGGACCAGAAGCACAGCTTTGGTAATGTTTCCTGTCAGACTCCCTGTGAAATTCTGAAGCATTTTTCCCATTTCCATAAATGGATCACCTCACAATACTATCATATACCTCTTCTGATCTTTTCGTTACGCAGCTTCTTTTCCAGCTTCTGCAGCACCTGTTCCGAGAGGGCGCTCATCTGGGATCTGACGCCCCTGCTGACCAGCGCTTCGATATCCTCCGCATCCTGACGGCTCAGGGTCCGCTGCGTATTTGTCGTTACGGTTGTTGTATTTCTCCTGTCGGTCTCGATCATTTCCTGTTTCTGATCGATCTCCTTTTTCTGCCGGTTCTCGGATCTCCGGAAACTCTCTACCATTTCCTGCAGTTCCTCCTGTGTCACCCGGTCATTTCTCCGGTAGATCAGTTCACTGGATTCGGTCTGTACCGGTTCGGGAACCGGTTCCTGTACGACCGTCGGTGCCGCTGTGATCCGTCGGATCTCTTCTGCTGCGGCTTCGATATTATTTCTTGTGATCCCCACCCGGTCCGGCTGTCCGGAGCCGTCCAGATACTGTTCCACTACCCGGAAGATCTCTAAGGAATGATCCGGGAAGATCCTTGAGATCTCCTGAAAGACCTCTCTTCTTTCCTCTTCCTGTTCATCCTCCGTACTCTTCAGTTTCACATACAGTGCCTGTTCGTCATCCAGAATGGAGAGTGCTTCCTGTCTGGTCCGCTCCATTCCTCCGGAACGCTTTCTTTCAGGCCGGAGTGTCTTCAGTACCCGGACCATCTGTTCGTAACGCTCCACATTTTGCAGATTCATCTCATTCATCTCACGGATCGTATTCTCGATGGTCTGCATATCCCCGGCATTTTCGGTGATCTCCTGAAATTCATTGAAATCCAGCTGTTCCGAAAGGAAGTTCTGTCCCATATCCGTGTAGGAACTGATCTGTATCTCCGCACCTTCTTCCAGATTATAGTTCAACCGGTTGAAGATATTCTCCGCGGAATGATATAACGCTCCTCTGTACTCGATCCAGGTATCTCCCTTTCCGATCTTATCATAGCCTGCATGGAACAGGGTCTTTACCACATCAAGCAGTACCGCGGCCGTAAGTCCCGCCGTTATCTCTGTCCTGCTTCGTTCCTTCTCCAGGATCTCTCTTTCATAAACATTATCACTCCGGTACTGCCGGACTTCCCGGATGCTTCTTCCGGTAACAGGTGCGACGCCTGCTTCCTCTGCAGCCGTCTCCTGACGGTAGATCATTTCCGATCTCTCGTAAACCCTGCCGGCAGTGGGCGAAACGCCCGCTGCGGATCTTTCTGCACGGATCAGTTCTTCCCGGACCTGCTCCCGAAGTCTGTTTCGAACAGCCGTCTCAATTCTTTCTCTTGTCTGACTGCTACTCCGTTCCTTCTCCAGCCGCTCCCGTTCCAGGCGTCTTTCTCTCTCGATCTCACGGGTCTCACGAATCCTCTCCGAAGGCTGCTCCTCCGTAGAAACCGTTTCACCGGCTGCTTCACCTTCCCGGTAGACCAGTTCGGCTCCCTCATGTTCGGTCCGGAGGATCTCACCCTGCTCGGTCACATACCGGTCGGTATGCTCCGTTCTTATCTCCGTCTCCGTCCTTTCGCGTTCGGCG
>CADBOV010000324.1 GCA_902796385.1 uncultured Lachnospiraceae bacterium | reverse complement strand
GCTCGATCACTGCATTCATCAAAGTCTCCGGGATGTACTGTCCGCCGTGGATCCCGAATCTTCCTTTTGGATTTGTCATAATCGTATCCTTTCTTCTCTCTTCCGAAGGTTTTATCTTTGAGTATCTTTTTCGTGTTTTTTGCTGATTTCTTTTATTTCTCTTTATTATATGTCCTTTGTCGCATACGGTCAGATGTCTCTCACTCTCCGGACGAAGGCTTCCATCTTCACCGGGTCTTTTCGTCCGCCGGTTTCGATCCCGGAGCTGACATCCACCGCAAAAGGTGACAGGGTGCAGATGGCGTCAACCACATTTTCGGGAGAAAGCCCTCCCGCCAGAAAGTACGGACGCTGAAAATCCTTCAGCAGATCCCAGTCAAATGTGGCACCGGACCCCCGTCCGGAATCCAGCAGGATGTAATCCGCCCTGCTTGCTTCTGCCGTCCGCAGATCGCCGATACCGCTGATCCGGAACGCCTGTATGATCGGCCGGTCTGTCATGCTCCGGAGGGTCTCGATATATGTATCGTCCTCTCCGCCGTGAAGCTGGGCAATATCAATGATCCCGGTCTGCAGAAGTGCTGCCACACGTTCCGGGTCTTCTCTCACGAAAACACCCACCTTCTGGATCATGGGACTCACCTTCATGCGAAGTGCCGCAGCCTGCTTTTCCGTCACCTGCCTTTTGCTTCCCTTCGCAAAGACAAAGCCGATATAATCCGGTTTCAGCCGGTTGGCAGCCTCGACATCCGCTTCACTGCCGAGCCCGCAGAGTTTGATTTTCGTATCTGCCATAACTAAAAGCGTCCCCCTTTTTTTCGGTCTGCATCTGCATTCTTATCCGTGTTCCACTTACATTTCCGCCTGCTGCTCAGTTATCTATCTGACTACAGCTTGGTTACCCTTCCGCGCCGCGGAGTTCTGCAAGCTTGGCTTTCTTATCCTCCGCACGCATCAGCGTTTCTCCGATCAGAACCGCATCTACGCCTGCCGCGCGAAGCTTTGCCACATCCTCTGCCGTACGGACGCCGCTCTCGGATACAAAGATCACATCTTCGGGAACCATCTCCCGGAGACGCCGGCTGTTCTCCGTATCAACGGAGAAATCCTTCAGATTCCGGTTGTTGACACCGATGATCCTTGCGCCGGACCGGATCGCCATTTTCACTTCTTCTTCATCATGGGTTTCCACCAATGCCGAAAGCCCCAGTTCATCTGCGATCTCCCGGTATTCTTTCACTTGCTGCTCCGTCAGGATGGAACAAATGAGAAGAACCGCGGAAGCACCTAAAACCTTTGCCTCGTAGATCATATACGGGTCCACCGTAAAGTCCTTACGAAGGCAGGGAATGGAAACCTTCTTTGCGATCTCCTCCAGATAACGGTCACTTCCCAGGAACCACTTGGGTTCTGTCAGAACCGAGATCGCATCCGCACCTGCCGCCTCGTATTCCCCGGCAATCTCCAGATACGGGAAATCCGATGCGATCAGCCCCTTTGACGGGGATGCTTTTTTGCATTCGGAAATGAATGAGATTCCCTCCTTCCGAAGCGCCTTCTCAAAAGGGAAATCCCCCTTCGGGCAGGCCATGGCACGTGTCTTCATCTCCTCCGGAGACACCTTCTTTTTGGCTTCCTCTGTCCGTACCAGAGCATATGCAGCCAGTTCATCTAAAATAGACATATCCTACTCCTCATCATCCGGACGATTGCTTACGTCGATCAGTTTGCTCAGAACCTGAAGTGCCTTGCCGGAATCGATCAGCTCTGCAGCCAGCTTGATTCCTTCTTCCATGGACTCAGCCTTTCCGCCGATGTAAAGGGATGCACCCGCATTCATCAGAACTGCATCTCTCTTCGGTCCCTTCTCACCGCTCAGGATACCGATGGTGATCTTTGCATTTTCTTCCGGTGTGCTGCCCTCCAGATCCTTCTTCTCGCAGCGCTTCAGACCAAACTGTTCCGGAGTGATGATCGTGGTCCGGTACCATCCGTCACGGATCTCGCAGATCTTCGTCGGGGAAGAAAGTGAAATCTCATCCAGCTTGTCCATTCCGTAAACTACCATACCGCGCTTCACGCCCAGACTTACAAGAACCTGTGCAAGCGGCTCTACAAGATAATCATCATATACACCCAGCAGCTGCATGGAGGGAGCCCCCGGATTCGTAAGGGGTCCCAGGATGTTGAATACGGTACGGAATCCAAGTTCCTTCCGAATCGCGCCTACATACTTCATGGAAGTATGATACTTCTGCGCGAAGAAGAAGCACATGCCCGCCTCATTCAGCAGTTCGATACAGCGCTTCGGACTCTGCCGGATATTTACACCCAGTGCCTCAAGGCAGTCGGCCGTTCCACATTTGGAAGAAGCAGCGCGGTTACCGTGCTTTGCAACCTTCATCCCGCCTGCAGCGGCAACCAGTGCCGATGTGGTGGAGATATTAAATGTGTGTGCATTGTCTCCGCCGGTTCCCACGATCTCGAAAATGTCCATCCCGGTATCCACGCGTGTTGCATGATCCCGCATGGCAGCAGCACAGCCGGCAATCTCATCCGTGGTTTCTGCCCTTGCACTCTTTGTGGAAAGTGCCGACAGAAATGCCGCATTCTGCGTGGGCGTTGTCTTTCCGCTCATTATTTCATTCATTACCGTATAGGCTTCATCATAGGTAAGGTCCTCTTTGTTTACGATTTTTACGATACACTCCTTGATCATTTTCTGTTCCTTTCCGCATCTTTGATGCATTCATTTTATTCTCCGTCCCGGCCTTCTTAGTCCGCCAGGAAATTTGCAAGTATGGTTCTTCCATCCGGTGTCAGAATGGATTCCGGATGGAACTGGACTCCGTAGATCGGATAGTCCGTATGCTCCACTGCCATAACCTCTCCGTCCTCCGTAACCGCCGTGACCCTCAGTTCCGCCGGCAGGGTTTCTTCATCTGCCGCAAGGGAATGGTATCTGGCCACAGGGAAATGTTCCTCCAGTCCGCGAAACAGCCGGGATCCGGTGTCCGCTTTTACCACGGACTGTTTTCCGTGCATCAGCTGTTTGGCATAAGTCACCTTCGCTCCGAAGGCTGCGCAGATTGCCTGATGTCCAAGGCAGACACCCAGGGTCGGGATTTCCTTTCCCAGAGTTCTTGCGGCTTCTATGATGATCCCCGCATCCTCCGGCCGTCCCGGTCCGGGAGAAAGAATGATCCGGTCCGGTGCAAGTTCCCGGATCTGGTCGATGGTCATTTCATCATTCCGTATCACCCGGATGTTCGGATCCTGTTCCCCGATCAGCTGGAAAAGATTATATGAAAAGCTGTCATAATTATCGATAAGTAAAATCATTTCCTTCCTCCTTT
>CADBOV010000323.1 GCA_902796385.1 uncultured Lachnospiraceae bacterium | reverse complement strand
GCTTGTTTCTTATTCCGAATCGCTGTCATCACTCTTTTTTTCAGATGTTTCTTCAGCGGATACCTCCTGCGCCAGTTTGTCGGCGCGTTTTTTCGCCATATAACCACGGATCACAAGTGCACCGTCGTTCAGTCCGCTGAGGATCATGATGATTCCTGAGATCAGGTAAAGCGTCGGGGCATCACTGAAACGTGTCAGAAGCATGATCAAGGCAGCAATGATGAGAATGATATTCAGTATGATCTGTCCCCATGTGGTAGCACTGGCTTTTTTCTTTACATGCGCCGCAGCATTGATCAGTTCGGCGTTATATTTTGCAAAGTCGTCTTTGATGGATTGTCCCACGTCCTGGATGACCTGGTTCCCGCTATGTTTTTTACGGCGCATCTCGGCTTTCTCATCAAGTGTTTTCCGCATCTTGTCGAAATTCCTGAGACAGAGCAGATTTGCCGTACAGTTTACGATGATGGCTGCACAGATGATCTCTTCCAGAACGACACCGAAGGCGCCGGAGAAAATGATCATGCATGCACCGAGGATCGTGAATAAGATCGTTTCAACGATCGGGACAAGGTTCGCACGGTTAAAACTCTTTGTGGTAAAGAAGCTGATGAATAAGCCGCCGGTGGCAATGAGGATTGCCAGTCCAAGTCCCCAGGCTATCTTTGACGGGGCACTGGATGGGTTGATCGCAACCCGGATTCCGAGGAAGATCAGAAGTCCGGCAACAAAAAGACGGCTTGTGATCAATGCCAGGATATTATTGATGATATCACCAATTCCGGTCTTTTTCTTTTCGTTTTCCATTTCTTATAAAACCTCCGGTTTGTGTGACTTTTCCATGCAGTCACACGGCTTATTTTAACCGGATCCCGTATCATTTGCAAGAAGAAGGATTATGCAGAGTCCCTGACCAAGTGTGAAGAAAGAACTCTTGAAAATCTGAACCGCACCAATAAGAGCAGGATGTGGGACAGTGTTCTCAGAGTGATCGCGCCGCTTCTGTAACAGCTTTTCTTTCCTTTACAGCTAGTGGCTATATATGGAATTCCGGATTGTAAATATACATCGGATTCATCCGGACAACTGGTTTTTTAGTTAAAAAAATGGTATACTGTAAATGCCGGAGATGCCTGTAAGGTCTGCAAAGAGGGCACGCCGGCATTTGTTCATATAGAGGAATCGGATGCGCGAATGATAAGCGTGTTCCGGACCGGAACAATGGATTATCCCTTACACCCGGAGAGAAATAATGATTAACAGAGATGACATATTGGAATTGACCCGCCGGATGACGCCGGCAAGAAACTGCTTCAGCCGGATTGCCGGAGCGTATATGGATGAAGAAGGGTATGATCACAGTACATTTAATCTGCATTTTCGAAAACTGTCGGTGACGGAACAGAAGAAGAACCTGGAAATGGCAAAGACTATTCCGTTTTCCACGACAAATGAGCAGCTGAAGGAATACGGTTTTCCCAAGGGAGAAGCCAGAAGAAACAGCATGTGGCCCCTTCTTACGGCGATCAAGCAGGATGAAATGAAAGATGATTCCCTGCTCAGCGTGCTGTATGAGATAATGGGAGAAAACTATCGGACGGATTCTCCGTACTGCATTTTCATGTTCTTCGGTTCATACGATGTTCCGGTGAAGGGAACGGATAATGAGTGGATGGAAGGTTCGGAAGAGGTTTATGATTTCCTGGTCTGTGCCATTGCTCCGACGGATGAGGAGGATGAACCCGGGGAACCCGAGTTTGGTTTCCTCTTTCCTGCATTTAAGGATCGGAGCAGAGATGAGGACCGGATCAACATTTTCCAGGCGGATCCGGACAAATCGCAGACAGGTATCATTAAGAAAATATTGGGAATCATCTGAAAGGTAAGGCTGTTAACTATGATGAATTTACTGGAAGAATCCATAATCTATGCAACGATCATGTATCAGGGAAAGGTCCGTAAGTTTAAATCGGCACCGTATATCCTTCATCCGATGGAGGTGGCACAGATCCTTTCCACCATGTCGGATGACCAGGAACTGATCGCAGCAGGAATGCTGCATGATGTGGTGGAAGACACAGACGGAACCATGGAAGAAATCGAAAAGCGCTTTGGAAAAAGGGTGGCTTTTCTGGTTGCTTCCGAATCCGAAAATGATTATCCGGGAGAAGACCGCCGCGAAACCTGGAGACGCCGGAAGGAGGAATCTCTTAAGGTGCTCCGGAACACGGATGATATCGGGGTTCAGATGCTCTGGCTTGCCGATAAGCTTGCAAATATCAGATCCCTGAACCGGATTTATGGAGAAAACGGAGAGAAGCTTTGGTCCATGCTGAACCAGAGTGATCCGGCCATGCATTGCTGGTATTACCGAAGCGTTGCGGAAAGCGTGGAATTATCACTCAACAGGACCGGTGCATTTAAGGAACTGATCCGTCATATCAATTCCATCTGGCCCGGTACATTTGATACAGAAAAGACAAAATACAAGAAATATAAGGAAGTTTCCGTTGAAGGCTGCAGACTGCTGGGACGTGGCGCAAAGGGAGATGTCTACCGCTACGATGATGAACTTGTCATTAAGGTCTACAACCGGAACAACACCTACCGGGATGTTGAACGGGAGATCGCGCTCTGCCGGAAAGCCTTTATTCTGGGAATCCCGACCGAGATTTCCTTCGGTATCGTGTCCGTCGGTAAGCAGTACGGAGCCATGTTTGAACTGGTGGATTCCGAGACGATTTCCTCATACATCGCAAAGGATCCCGGACGTGTTGCGGAATATGCGCACATTATGGCGAATCTTGCCCATGTGATCCATGATGTAACGGCAACTCCGGAAGATAAATTCCCGGATGTGAAGGTAATGCTTCAGGCAAGGATCAATGACTGTTTTGCCGGTGAATATGAGAAGCTGGCGGAACGCTGCAGCGAACTGATCGATACGATCCCCACATCTTTCCAGGTGGTACACGGGGATTTCCACACCGGAAATGTATTCCTGCAAAACGGCGAACCCATTCTGATCGATATGGACCGCGTTTCCACAGGACATCCGATCGCAGAGATCAGTGATCTTATGTATTTCTATGTGATCCTCGGAGAGGATGATCCTTCCGTAGTGGAAAATTTCATGGGATTCTCTTATGAAACATCGAAACAGTTCTTCGATGAATTCCTGAAATGTTATCTGGGAACGGAAGATGAGGCAGTGCTGAATGATGTAAAGAAGAAGGCATCCCTGATCGGATACATCCGTCTGATCCGTAAATTCAGGAAATCAAGGCAGCTTTCGGACAGCGAACAAGCGAGGGTGGAACATTATCTGAAGAAAATATCGGATATTGCCGGTGAACTGGATACACTTGAGTTTTAGGACGTTTTATATTTAACATATCTTTTGAACTGACATAACGGAGGATAAGAGCATGCAGGAGACAAGACCATTTGTACCGTGGGATCTGATGAACCGTTTTATGATAGATGTATTTAAGGGCTATGGCGTGCCGGAGGAGGACGCAGCCATCTGTGCGGATGTGCTTCTGGAATCAGACCGGCGGGGAATTGAAAGCCATGGCTGTAATCGTTTTAAGCCGATCTATATCGACCGGATCAAGAAAGGAACCCTGCTTCCGGTAACTGAGCTTGAGATCGTGAAGGAAACCCCTACCACGGTTGTCATGGACGCCCATGACGGCATGGGAATGGTTGCCAGCTACCGTATGATGAAAAAACTGATCGAAAAAGCAAAGCAGTACGGTATGGCAGGTGGTGCCATAAGGAATTCCACCCATTACGGAATCGCAGGATACTGGACCACCATGGCAAGCAAGGAAGGCCTGGTGGGAATAACCGGAACAAATGCGCGTCCGTCCATCGCACCCACATTTGGCGTGGAAAATATGATGGGAACGAATCCGCTGACATTTTCGCTTCCCACAGATGAAGAATTCCCGTTCTGCCTGGACTGTGCCACATCCATCGTTCAGAGAGGAAGAGTGGAATACTATGCGAGAGAAGGAAAGCCGACACCGGCAGGAACCGTGATCTCCGAAACAGGAGAGGCACTGACCGACAGTGCGGACATCCTGAAGAGACTGGTTGAAGGAACGGCAGCACTGACACCACTGGGCGGAATCGGCGAAGAACTGGCAGGATATAAGGGTTACGGCTTCGCGGCTGTAGTCGAGATCCTTTCCGCAGCACTTTCCGGCGGACAGTTCATGAAGGCACTTTCCGGTATCGGTGAAGACGGAAAGCCGCAAATGTATCATCTCGGACATTTCTTCTTTGTCGTGGATCCGGATGCATTTGTGGGACAGGATGTCTTCCGGAAGACGGCAGGTGATATCTGCCGGGCACTGCGTGCATCGAAGAAGGCACCGGGAGAAAGCAGGATCTATACCGCCGGCGAGAAGGAATATGACATCTGGCAGTTCCGGAAGGATAAGGGTGTTCCGGTCGGAGAGGGCGTGCAGAAGGATATCGTGCAGATCCGGGATGAACTGGGACTTCCGTATCATTTCCCGTTTGAGGACTGAGATACATTTATCGGATACAAGCATAAATCAGAGAAACAAGAGGATTTAAGTGATGGAAAAGAAACGAGGGATATTGGATATAAGCGTAATGGCAGCAAAGGTTGTGCTGTGTATTTTGCTTGTCTTCAGTGCCTTCGTTTTGATCTATTACGGCGTGATCAACAAGGGGGATACCCTGGAAAAGGAATCGGTACGGTTTATTGAACGCTGGACCGTTTCAGACAGCGAGGGAGATGAGTTCACTACCGGCAGGACCTACGTGGTCGGAAATGACGACCAGAAGAATTATACGATCACAACGACACTTCCTCAGGATATTAAGGATAATGAATACCTTTGTTTCTATACACGAAGAGAAATCGAGGTTTATATCAATGGGAAGCTCCGGAAGGACTTTGTGGAGAACAGGGATGTAAATATCCCCGGAGGTTCCATCAAGAAATTCTATATGCTGGTTCCGCTTACGGACGCGGATTCCGGGGCTGAAGTGAAAATGATCCGGACCTCCGCCATTAAGGACGGTCAGATCGTGCCGGAAACCTTTATCGGAACACGTTCCGGTGCATTTTCCTATCTGATGGAGCGTTGGGGAACTTCCTTTGTCCTTGGTTTCATCGTACTGATCTTTTCGGTCGTGGTGATCATCGTCAGTATCGTTCTCAGCTTCCTATATAAGATGAAGATCGATATGATGTACGGTGCTTTGGGAATCGCGGTCATCGCATCCTGGATCATCACGGATTCATTTTTATATCCCTTTATCTTCGGCACATATCATGTAAATGGTATTCTGAACTACATGATCTGTTTCATGATACCGTTTGCGCCGGCCATTTATCTGAATTCGGTTCAGGGAGGGCGCTATAAGAAGAGCATGTCGGCCATTTTGCTGATTTCCGCTTTGAATGCGATCATCTGGCCGGTGCTGCATTTTACGGGGATCCGGCCCTTCTACCATACAACAACCGTCATAAATCTGATCCTGACCGGCGTGACCTCGGCTGCGATCCTGATCCTGATCATTGACGCTATCCGAAAGAAGAACGGCAGCTACAAATATACATTTATCGGTTTCCTGGGATTCCTGGTCTGCTGTATCATCGAACTGCTGATCATCCTTACGGTTACGACGACAAATGAAGCGCTTCCGATGGTGATCGGACTTGCGTTCCTGCTGGTTTTCGTTGTCATCCAGCAGGTAAATGATATCCGGATCATAAATATGGAGAAGCAGCGAGCCATCGACATGTCCGAAGCAAAAACCAGATTCCTGGCCAGCATGTCCCACGAGATCCGGACGCCGATCAATGCCATTCTGGGCATGAACGAAATGATCCTTCGGGAGAACAAAGACAAGGCTGTGGAAGATTATTCCAGGAATATCAAGGCTTCCGGGAAAATGCTCCTCATGCTTGTAAATGATGTGCTGGACTTTTCCAAGATCGAATCCGGGAAACTGGAGATCCATGAAAATCGTTTCCTGATGTCGGATATGCTGTACGATGTGATCTCCCTTGTAAAGGAACGATCGGATGAAAAGGGACTGGAGCTTACGACAAAGGTTACGGGTGAAGTGCCGAATGAACTGTCCAGCGACGAGTTCCGGATCCGGCAGATCCTGGTTAACCTGATGAACAATGCGGTGAAATATACGGACCGGGGCACGGTCACACTGGAGATCGGCGGAGAATATACGGAGGAAGGTACATTTTCGCTGAAGCTGAGTGTTTCGGATACGGGAAAAGGAATCCGGGAAGAGGATCAGCCGCATTTGTTTGAAGCATTTTCCAGAGCGGATGCCAAAGCGAATATAAATATTGAAGGTACCGGTCTCGGGCTCGCCATCGTTAAAAGTATTGTTGATTCCATGAACGGAACCCTCGGCGTAGAGAGTGAATACGGTGTCGGTTCCCTGTTTTGGGTTCAGCTTCCGGTGAAATACAGGGAAAAGGATCCGCTGAAGAAGGATTTCCTGACGAACCGTTCCGAGTCGGAAGCAGTTACGGATGTTTGCAGTTTCTCGGCTCCGGATGCAAAGATCCTTGTTGTCGATGATAATCAGTCGAACCTGACCATCGTGAAGCTGTTCCTGAAGAGAACCGGAATCAAGCCGGACCTTTGCAGTACGGGAACTCGTGCCATCGAACTTTGCAAAAATACGGAATATGATCTGATCTTCCTGGATCATATGATGCCGCATCCGGATGGAATCGAAACCCTTCGCGTTATCCGAAATGACAGTGATTCCCTGAACAAGGAGACGAAGGTTGTGGTTCTGACCGCCAATGCAGTGGCCGGAAGCCGTCAAATGTATATGGACGCCGGCTTTGATGATTACCTCACAAAACCGCTGGATTCAAAACTCCTGGAACAGACCGTTCGTAAAATGCTTCCGAAGGATAAAGTGAAGGAAGGGTCTGCGGATGAGAATGTTACTAAGGTTGAGAAACCTGTTAATACGATGAAGCCTGATAATCCGGTGAAACCTGATAATTCGGTGAAACCTGTGAAAAAAGCGGCAGCTGAGGCTGTAGAAATGTCCTCCATCCGGAAAAGACTGACTGCCATTGAGGGGCTGGATTATGAGACTGCACTTTGTTACTGTGCAGGAGACGAAGAAATCCTTGAAGAAATCATTTCGGATGTTGTGACTGAAAGTGCTGCACGAGTTGAAAGAATGCGAAAGAATCTTGAAGCAAAGGATTATAATGCATACCGGATCGATGCCCATTCCATTAAAAGCTCCATGGCTACCCTGGGACTCGATTCACTCAGTGAAAGAGCAAAGAAGCATGAGTTTGCTGCCAAGGAGGATAATATCGGTTTTATCCTTGAAGATGCCGAAGATTTCATGAAGGAGTACACGGAAGTGTGCAGGAAGATGGAAGGCTGAAGTCAAATGTGTGGGGAAAGGCTATTCCCCACCATTTTTTGTTACATTTATTTTTTTTAAAAAAATGTGTAAGATTTTATTATCAATCCCTACTTATATGGTGAGGAGGAAATGAACAGATGGACGATCGACAGATCATATCCCTGTTTTTTGAACGTTCAGAACAGGCAATTAAAGCATTATCCGACAAATACGGCTCACTTCTGATGAGACTGTCAATGAACGTACTGGGAAATAAAGAGGATTCAGAGGAATGTGTAGATGATACGCTTCTTACGGTGTGGAATCAGATCCCGCCGGAGGAACCGCAGCATCTTTCGGCATATACCTGCCGGATCGCGCGCAATCTGGCACTGACGAAGTATCACAGCAATACGGCTGCAAAAAGAAACAGCCACTTTGACCTCTCCATCGACGAACTTGAAGAGAGTCTCGCCGGTCCCGGAACAGTGGAAGACAGCGTTGCAGAAAAGGAGTTGGGTCGACTCATTAACCGGTTTCTAAAGGAACAGAAAGCAGAAGACAGACAGTTGTTCGTTCGAAGATACTGGTTCGGAGACGGAGTAAAGGAACTCAGCAGTTCCTTCTCCATGAGTGAAAACCGGATATCCGTAAGGCTTTCCAGAATCAGAAGCCGTTTACGGGAATTCTTAGAAAAAGAGGGGATTGAACAATGAAAAAAGAAACGATTGAAAATGCGTTAAACCAACTGGACGATGCATTTATAGAAGAAGCAGCCGGGATCGATGCAGCACATCCGGTAAAACGGAATAAGAAACCCAAATGGGTATTCATCGCAGGTTATGCCGCAGCAGCTGCAGTGCTGATCTTAGGATTGATTTTCTTCTTCGGTAGAAGCGGCACGGAACGGACCCTGAATGAAGAGGGAAAGAGCGGATCTTCCGTACAGGATC
>CADBOV010000322.1 GCA_902796385.1 uncultured Lachnospiraceae bacterium | reverse complement strand
CACGGTTTTCAGGGTAATATACTGTAAAAATGCTCCATTTAGACTTTTTATGCACTCCAAATTTTACCATCATTTAATATTATGTCAAGCAACCCGTAATACCAGGAACTATAAAAGGATGGCATTATTGAAGTCTGAGAACAACCCGCCCGAAAGACACGGCCGCTGATTTCGCCAGCCGTGTCTCTCGGATCGTTTCCCGGAAAAATCCGTAGCGATAGCAAGGAACAGAATAAACTGCTGAGGTAACGTTACCTCTCGTAGTCCGGAGGGATGAGATGCTTTTCCTCCCGGGAAGCATCCTCCCTCGCACACCGTCTTCTTGCCTCCAGGACCCTTTCCCTGCGGAGGTTGCGGTCCTCCTGCGCCCGTTCCAGTTCCGGACGGATGGGATCCATCAACGGCCGGATCTCATGAAACCAGTCCAGATCCTCTTGGATATCCTGGATCAGGCTCCTAGCATAGCGTACCGCTTTATACGCCTGCCGGTATTCTTCCCGCTGTTCCTCCGGTGTTTTCGGTGGAACATCTTTCAGGTACCGTTCCGCCGCCTCCAGAGTGGAAAGCTCCCTCCAGTGTTCTTTTCGGAAGACTTCTGGATCCGAAGAGGAGGCGAGTTCCACCTTTAAGGGACCGTAATCCCTCTGTGCATTTCGGAAGAAGCACAGGGTCTCTTGCCTGGCCAGAGCTTTCCGGGCATCGGCAAGTTTTCCCTTCCACTCATCCAGCAGGGAAGGCAGTATCTTCTCCCGTCGATCCAGTTCGGATAGCTTCCGATTGTGCATGTAAGGTTGACGCACCAGTTCCGCATAAGGTTTGAGTGCCTGAACCTGCTCTTCTTTTGAAGAGAATTCCCAACCGAGAGCATTCACGGCCCGGCAGATGTCTCCGACCAGATCGTCGGAATATGGAGGCGAGAGCGTCTCCAGGTATCCCGGAAGGGAATCGGCACGAAGTTCTGCCAGCTCCAGACCATGCTGACGCTGCTTCTCTTTGAGATACCGCGCGATCTCATCCGGATACTTTCGGTTCCAAGCCACCCTGTCTTCTACGACCTCCCTGTAGTATGCAGGTCCCAGGGTTCCGGGAGAGTATCCCTTCGTCCCCTCCCGGACATACCGCCACTTGCCGTCTGTTTCCATAAGCCGGATCTTGTGTTCCTCCCACAGGATCCTTTTGAACTCCGCAATATCCCGGCTCCGGCGGGATGCATCGTATACGGCGATGCGATACTCCTGCTTCTCCGTAAGGAATACCTTTCTTGTGGGTATTCCACCGGATGCGATGATCTTCCGGTTTTCTTCATCCAGTTTCTTCTGACCAAGATAACGGACATGGTATTCCCGGTTGTTGATGCGATCGGACGGAAAACTACCGGAGTAGCCCGGTGTCAGATCTTCTCTTATGGCGATTTCATCCAGGATCTCCCGATGTGCCAGACAAGTCGCCCGTCTGGGATTAAAACGGTTTCCTCTGCGGGTAAGGTCCGGATGTTTCATGGATTGCGCGATCTCATCCGTGTATTTTAGGGAATTGAGAATGATGTGGGTATGAAAGTTGCCGGCATGGTGGTCTCCGTCCTCATGGGTACAGACCACTCCCAGCATTCCCGGAAGGCATCGCCGGGCCCATTCCAGCGACAGTTCATGGGCACGATGCAGATCCAACCCCCGGTATTCCGCATCATCCGGATGGTAACTGATGATGTAGTGAATCATTTGGATGTCCTTCGGATCCGTGTTTTTCCGGAATTCCCGGTTCAGCTCTTCCGCCATCCACGGAAAGGCCATGGGTGTACAGTTGAGCCCATCCATAAGATAGACAGGGCGCAGGAGCCGATTGCCGTTGCCATCGTACAGCTTTGCCTTCGTGATCTCATCGTGTTGAAAAATGAGATAATCCAGAACCTCGCCGTAACTGGCCACGCTGCAAAGAACACACTTTAAGATCATGATTTAAGCCGCCTTTCCTTTGTACTGTTCGAGATTCTTTCGAATCCGAACGATATTATTGACGCCTTCATTAAGACGCGCCTCGATCTGTAGCGTCAGCTCACCACTGAGCCTCAGATCCAGCATGATGGTATGGATATCTTCCGATGACTGCTGAAGCGCACAGAGGATTTCCTGAAACAGTTTTCGATCCTCCTCCGGCAGATGCATCTGCACGACCTTCCCGTTTTTCAGGATCTCACAGATGTAAGCGCTCCGGTTCATGTTCGTCCCTTCCCGATCCGAATCAATCTTCTGAAGAAGGTCCGTGGGAATACTTAGCGAGATTTGTTTCTTCTCGTTTTCAGTATTGTTGCCGTGACGATTCAATCACAAGCCTCCTTTTGGTTTGAATTAGGATTGTGAAATATGCAGGTCCCTTTTTCAGCCGGCAAAATCTCATTTTCCATGGGGCGAAGTAAATGACAATTTTTCCCTGAAAAAGCGTAATATTTACCCTCCTACCCTTAGGATGGAAATGGGGGGTGAACGTTATGGGTTTCGAAGATTGTTTTTAGTTTATTAAAAATTTTTACATTTTCTGGTTTTATTTCATCTTTAGGTGCGCCCATTTTCCTCACTGTGCTCGTTCATCGCAGTATTGCGCGATCAAAAAAAAGCACCGGAATCACGAAGATTCCGATACCGTTATTACTGATTCTGTTTTTCTCTTCTCCCCCTTTTGCCTTTGCTTCTGCAATCCTTCTCATATCATTCCATGTCCATGGATTCCAGTTGTCCGGACTGATTTCCGCAAACATAACTCACACCAATAATCTGAACTTTTTCTCTTCATCAGTCACAAAATTAATGTAATAGATTTTGACACGATACCTATGTACATCTTGACGTTGGCTTAGTTGTTCCATTGCAAGAAATATTCTTACTTGGAATCAGATTAAGAATGTCTTAAAGCGTCCTCCTTTAGGACTGTTTTGGTACATGAAAAAAGCAAAGAGTTTCCATTATCTGGTAACTCTTTGCTTTTCTATTGATGCATGTTTCGATTTTTATGATATTCTCACGGATCAGTTTTCGATGGTCTCCAGTTTCGTTACATCGATAGCACTAATCAGGCCGAGGTAAAATGCTTCCTCAGAAACAGATTTTCCATTCCATTTGTAATTGACGTAGACATCATTGCCTTCTTTGTCTGTCTGTGGTCCTCCGGGAGGATCCTGGAAGCTGCCCTGAGACTGCAGCGCCCACTTTCCATTTTTGATGGCATAAGTGGAAAGGTAATATGTTCCGTCTTCATACTCTCCAACCAGAATTGCATTTCCTTTTGCAACGTAAGCCAGTGCAGCACCGTTTAACGGAAGTGCCGAGACAGTACCGTTGTGATAGGTGATGAGTTTCTCATTACCGGATCCTCGGTCTCCAAACAGGAGCAGTTCACGGTTGTTGTCATTATCCACATCAATACGGAAGAAGCCATGCTGTCCT
>CADBOV010000321.1 GCA_902796385.1 uncultured Lachnospiraceae bacterium | reverse complement strand
GCTTCTCTTCCTTCTTCTCCGGGCGCTTCTCTTCCTTCTTCTCCGGATGCTTCTCTTCCTTCTTCTCCGGATGCTTCTCTTCCTTCTTCTCCGGATGCTTATCTTCCTTCTTCTCCGGGTCCTTCTCAGCCTTTTCAGCCTTCTCGGACTTCTTCTTTGAAGCCTTCTTGTCCGCCAGGGCCAGCGTCTCCTGCTCCTGACGGAGTGAAATCCGTATCAGCTGATCGATCTCTTCTTCCGTCATCGGTTTCAGGATCGGATCAATATACTGGGAAGAATAATAATGGTACATTGCCTTATACTCTTCACTGAAGTTGTCATTTGCATGACCATGCATTTCATCGAAATCACGATTATCACCAACACGTTTGATGATATGAAGCGCAACATTTGCCGAATGGGATGAAATACGTTCAAAACTGTTGATCAGGTCAAACAGATGCACGCCGCCCTGAATGCTGCAGTCTCCGTTCTGCAGGCGGTCCACATGTCTGGATTTAATGGTCTCCTTCAACTTGTCGATGGTTTCCGACAGAGGCTCAACCCGGACAGCCAGGGACTCATCATCATTCTCAAATGCCGTAAAACAGGTATCCATGGAATACTCCACGGCACGGATGATGGTATCCACCTCACGATGTCCGTAAGGTGAAAAATGAATGTCATTCTCATTTTTTTCCTTTGCCACGTAGGCAATATTCATACAGTAATCGCCAATACGTTCCAGGTCACTGATGGAGTTCAGGATTTCAGATACCACCAGCTTGTCATCCTGCGTCAGACGACGCTGGTCGATCCTGACGATATAGGATGAAAGCACGGTTTCGCACTGATCCAGGAACGCTTCGTTTTTCTCCAGTTCCGGGAAGTTCTTCTCGTTATAGGTGTAGATCATGTCGGTTGCCATCTTGTAGTTCTCACGGATGGACTCCGTCATTTTCAGCATTAAATGTCTGCACTGCTCAACAGCGATGGTAGGTGTATTCAGAAGCATGTCATCCAGTTTTGCAAGTTCCCTGGACTGCTCGCTCTGTTCTTCCGCGCCGCCCAGCCGGTCGCAGACCTTTGTCATACGATCGGTTCCGATCAGAAGAATGATACTGGTGATCAGGTTAAAGAGCAGGTGAACCGTCGCGATACTACCTCTGTTTACCTTATCGGACAACCAGTCCAGACCTATGGTGTAATGCAGCCCGTAGATCAGGACCATGAAAAAGACTGCCCCGAAAATGTTGAACAGAAGATAACTCCAGGACACCTTCTTTGCCTTCTTGTCAGAGCCCAGCATACCGAGAACGATGGGCATACATTTACCGAGATTTACACCGATCACGATGGGGATCGTAACGGCATAGGTGATGGTTCCCGTAGCGGAAAGCGCCTGCAGGATACCGACAGATGCATTTGAACTCTGGATCACGGCTGTGACAACCAGTCCGATAGCCAGACCCAGAAGCGGATTTTCAAAGGATGTAAACATGGACTGGAAATTTGCATTTTCACGGAGCGGGATAAAGACCTCCTCCATCAATGTCATTCCATAGAAAAGCATGCCGAGACCGATCATGATTCCGGCAGTTTCTTTTGCATTTTTCTTTTTTGTAAAAAGACGGATAAACGCTCCGATACCCACAAGGATCGGCGCAAAGGATGAAGGCTTCAGCAGCTGAAGCCACATGGTGTCGGATCCCAGATCTCCCAGACGGAGGATCTGTGCCGTTGCGGTACTACCGACATTGGAACCGAATACCACGGGAAGTGACTGGGCAAGCGTCATGATCCCGGCATTTACAAAACCGCTGACCATGATGGTGACAACTGCAGAGCTCTGGATGATTGCCGTAATGGATGTGCCGAAGAACCATCCCTTGGCTCTTCCGCCGGCCTTACTCCGTCCGGTTGTAAGACGTCCGAGGACTCTTTCCATTCCCGAGCCTGCAACCTTCTCCAGTGAAGAAGTCATAAAGCTCATTCCGAATAGAAAGAGTCCGATTCCGCCAAATAATTGTAATACACTGATTACGTCCATCTCAATCTCCTGCTGTTGCCCGGTTTCGTATTTGTAACTACTTAGTCACAACATGTTATTATACAAAAACGGGACCCGCTTTGCAATGGAAATGGCAAATTTGTCTCTGTCGTCCTAATAACGACAGCCGATGGTGATCTCCCGTGTTTCACCGGGAAGTACATTTTTCAGTCTTGCAAATCCGGAAAGCCGGCTGCCCGGATCCTTTACCGTATCAAAAACCGAATAGCTTCCGTCACTTTCCTTATATACCTGTACCACAACGTCCGAAGCGGTTTCTCCGGTATTCTGTACCTTCACGGTAACATCCCGCCGGTCTGTCCCGGTGATCTCCTGAACAAAATCCGTATAACTAAGGCCGTATCCGAACCGGAAAAGCGGCTTATCCTCCATGTACAGATAGGTCGTTTTATTCTTTTCGATATCATAATCCTCGATATCCGGGAGCTGTTCATCATTCCGGTACCAGGTCTGGCTGAGGCGTCCCGCGGGACTGACCTTTCCGAACAGAACATCTGCCATGGCATTTCCCAGTTCCTCGCTTCCGGTTGCCATCCAGAGGATCGCGGGAATGTCCTGCGCTTCCTTTTCCTCTTCGATTCCGATGGGGGAATTTGTATGAAGAAGAAGGATCACTCCGGGATACTGTTTTCTGATTTTCCGGAGAAGCACCTGCTGGAACGGAGGAAGCGCGATGGTTGTGCGGTCACGCTCTTCCTTTCCGTTAACGATCGGATGAAGTCCCATATAGCATATCGGACGGAATCCGTCGTTTACCGGAAGTTCCTGAAGGATCATATCAACATCCTTAACTGTTTCGAAGGTCAGTTCCAGAGAACGGTCCACATTCCGGATTCCCCGGATCCGGCCGTCCTCCCAGAAACGGATCGCATCCTCTTCTGAAAATGTAAGGATCTCCTCATTTTCATCGTACATGTAAAATGCTTCCTTCACCAGCCAGGAAAATGCATGGTCCTTATCCAGATAGAATCCTGCCTCCCGGTCTCCCGTTTCCACATTCAGTATTTTCTGGTCCTGTCTGTGGGTCGTAAGAAGCTTTCCGTTGCTTTTTGAACGGATGGTGATCCTGCGGTCATCCCAGAGCATGATCCGGAACACCTCTGCCAAAGACGCATCCACTTTCCGGAGTTCTGTCCCGGAAACACCTGCATATGTCCCGTCCCCGAACCGGATCCGCACATAGGGGAAGAAGCTCTCGGAAGCAACAAGATGATCCCGAAGTCCTTCCGCAAGTGTTACCTGATGGCTTGTGATACCGCTGTACCAGTCCATCGGACACTGCTCTGCAAACGGTCCCATCAGAAGGAGTTTCTCATCCTCCGCAAGCGGAAGTGCGTGGGCATCATTTTTCAGAAGAACCGCAGCCTCAACCGAAGCCTTCCGGCTTAAGGCTCTTCCTTCTTCCGTATCCACTTTGGACATATTGTAGATTTCCTCCGGGAACGGATCTCTTTCCGGATTCAGGATTCCCAGCATTGAATAGGCCGTCAGCCGGTTCAGCAGGATCTCGTCCAGTTCCTCTTCCGTGATCTTTCCTGTGGAGAGCGCTTCTTCCAACGCAGCTCTTACCGCAGCCGGATCCTCCGGGAAGGAATCCATACCGGCATGAATCGCGCGAACGATCGCATCCGTCATATTCTCCGCTTCCTTCTGCTTTGTAACCGCAAGTCCGATCACACCGCCGTCCCCGGATATGAATACCACGCCTCTGTCCTTCAGACGTGTGGTGATCTCAGGATTAAATGTATTCGCCACATCATTCACGTAATTGTATGATGCCATTACGGACAGGGGATCGGAGTAATCGATGGTCTCCTCAAATACATGGATATAATAGGTATCCCTCAGATGTTCTGACACATTGCTATGGG
>CADBOV010000320.1 GCA_902796385.1 uncultured Lachnospiraceae bacterium | reverse complement strand
CCAATAATGCCAGCATCCACCTCCGGATCGGCGTCAAGCCCTGGCAGGAGAAAATGGAGCCGGTACAGCTCTTTGACTGTGCACGTACCGCCTGCAACACCATGCGGGGTGATTACAAGAAGCACATCGTCATTTACGACGCTGCCATGGGAAACAGGGAAGAACGGGATCAGCTCCTTCTGAATGATTTCGGACGTGCACTGGAAGAGCACGAACTGAAGGTTTATTATCAGCCGAAATATGATATCCGGCCGGACACTCCGAAGCTTGCCAGTGCCGAAGCTCTGGTACGCTGGCAGCATCCGCAGCTGGGCACCATCTCACCGAACATCTTTATCCCGTTATTTGAGCAGAGCGGTCTGATCAGTACTCTGGATAAATATGTATGGGAAGAGGCAGCACGGCAGATCGCCGCATGGAAGGATCAGTACGGAATCACACTGCCCGTCTCGGTCAACCTTTCCCGCGTGGATGTATTTGACCCGAATCTCTACTCTATTCTGGATGAGATCATAAAGAAAAACAAATTAAAGCATAAGGATCTCCTGCTGGAGATCACCGAATCTGCTTATACCGAAAATGCAGAACAGTTGATCCAGGTCATTGAAAAGCTGAGAGGAAGAGGATACCTGATCGAAATGGATGATTTCGGTTCCGGATATTCTTCCCTGAACATGCTTTCCACCATGCCCATAGATGCACTGAAGATGGATATGGAATTCATCCGGAATATTGAACGGGATGAGAAAGACCTTCGTCTGGTAGAACTGATCGTTGATATTGCCCGTTATCTGGATGTACCCGTAATCGCGGAAGGTGTGGAAACCCAGGGTCAGCTGAAGCTGCTCCGTGGATCCGGATGCGATCTGGTACAGGGCTACTACTTCTCACGGCCGCTGCCCGCAGAAGACTTTGAGAAGAACCTATTAGATCATCTGAACGATTAATCACAATCATCGTATAAACCACATATCAAAAAAAGGAGCCGAGGCTTTATACAAATGAAACGCCTTACAGGCTGACCTTCTCCTTCAGTAGATATCCGGTACTCAGGGAGCTTATTACGATGCCTGCAAGATAGAAAATATACCGCGGTATTTTCCTGATAAATCCACGGACCACAGGATTCCATGCCGTTGACTGCAGATTCGGAAGCAGGACCGCGATCAGAATAAACACAACCAGCGCCGCAAGCGTAAGGAAAATGACCAGGCCTTTTCCGGATGCACTCCTGCCGGAGTTCAGAGCCCAAATGGCCTCAAACAGATGCGCAGCCGCATACAGCGTCAATGTGGTAAGCATACTGGTCATGATTGCGATTGTCAGAGATACCCAGATCTCCGACATGGAAACGCCCAGGAATCTTGCTACCAATTCGATGATCTCCAGCGGTGTCTCATATTTTACATACAGGATTTTGACATTGATCAGGAACATTAAAGCCACCATGCCTGAAGCCAGGATCAGTTCCAGCAATGCTACCAGAAGTCTGCCGACTACGATCCTGTAAGGAGAAACCGGCGTCATAAAGATCATATATCCGGACTTCTCCGAAAGATCCCTCTTAAATCCGGTCACGCCCTGGATCCAGACAGTAAAAAAGGACGCTCCGGTAGCCAGGATCAGGAAAAGGAATCCCATTACCATAGTGGTACCCTTGCTCCGAATGGCTCCCAGAAGGAAAACGATTTCGGCGCAAAGCAGTACGCCCACCAGTGCGATCAGGGTGGATCTGTTCCGGATGATCTCATGTTTCATTATTTTAAACATACGCTTACCCCCAATCCGAAAGCCTGTCTCTCAACTCTGAACACCGGTGTACCACATCATTTCCCGGTACAGTTCCGTCATGCTCTTCCCGTACTTCTGACGGAACTCCGCCGAATATCCGGACGCCTGAAGACGTCCGTCCCGGAGAAATATCACGTAATCCGCAGTCCCCTCCAGATCCTCGATCAGAGGGCTGGAGATCAGCAAAGCACCCCTTCGGTCAAACCCCTGCCGGATCCAGTTCGTCATATGTTCCCTGGTGATCGGATCCAGTCCGTTCAGCGGCTCATCCAGCATCAGCATCTGCGCATTTCTGGACATCGTCAGCGCAACCTTCAGCTTTGTCATCATTCCCGTGGAATACTTTCGGATCTTCATTTGAGGATCCATCCCCATTATGTTCATATACCACATGAATTTATCCGGCTGAAAATCCGGGTAGAAATCACGGTAGTATTTTGCCGCCTGCATTCCCGACATATAGTCATACAGATAATGATCCGTCGGCATATAGGCAACAGAGCTTTTATCCGAATAGGCCAGAATCCGGTCATCCATATAAACTCCGCCTGTGGTGGGTTTTACCAGACCGTCGATCATCTTCATCAATGTGGTTTTTCCGCAACCGTCCGGTCCCAGAAGCGCATAGATATACCCGGGGGCAAAACTGAAGCTGAAATCCTCCAGTACATACCCTCTATCGTACTCCTTTCCCAGATGATCACATATTATCATAAAACATTTCCCCCAAAAGAAATTACGAACAACTCAAGAAACCACGAACAGTTCCGGTAATGCACTGTCTCATTGTAGGAATTCAAAAACAAATGAGAACTTCGAGGGCACAAGACAACCGATCTGGAATAATCCTTCCAGTATGATAAGTGCGATCACCGCGACCGCTATCACGGGGATCAGAATATCCACGTAGGACTTCCTATAGGACTTGGTATACGAGAAGAACAGGATGAACGGAGCGAAGAGGATCATAATGATGGAAGAACCAAAGCCGATCTCTCCCGCCTGTTCTACCAGATTGATCGTAAGAATACCGGCCTCCTCATCTCCCATCTGATTAAAGGCATCCATCAGTCCTTCATTCAAGAGCCGGAGTGCCATCATGACCGCCACGAACAGGTAATCAAGCACTCCGTAGATTACCGTCATCAGTGCGAATTTCTTTGCGAACTGGAAAGAATTCTTTTTCGTCCTCAGGAATACATTGTACTCCTCGATTGTCTTTCCGCGTTTCAGGAATTTTGTCTCCCTGCCCTTTATATAGAACGCCATCCGAAGGAAAAGAAGGAAACACATGACCGGTTTTGTCGTCAGGAACGGTGACACCATCGGATGCAGCGTATAATTCTCGGTAACCGCATAATACTTGATCAGAATACATGCAACCTCATAAAGGATCGGGAATATAATAAATGAACGGAAGATATAAATCTTTTTTCCGGTAAACCATTTCTTCGGCCGGTAATCAGTAAAGAAAAATATAGCCGTACAAAGAAGCAGGTCAAGGAACACATTAAAACATTTGAAGCCTCCGTCCAACAGATCATTGGATGAAACCTTTGCACCGGTTGCTTTTCCGATTGCCTTCACAAATCCATACATGTACCGGTAATAAACAATCACAAAAAGCAGAACAAACCCGATGGTCAGTCCACCGTACTGGATGAAAAGCGTCTTGTAAGATGATTTCTTATCAATGATGACCGCCATGTTCGCAAACAGGAAAAGGAACACCGCAAACTGACCAAAGATGGAAAGGAATATATCGAGAGTGCCGTACTTTTTCGCCCAGTCGGGAGACAGCTTCATACCGGCTTCAATGAAAAAACTGATCACGGTAAGCGCCAGGCAGACCCAGCCCATGATCCGGAGATGCCGATAGGAAATAATACCCCTGAACTTGATATCATTGTCCGGAGTTGCATCGTAGATTGATATTTTCCTTCTCTTCCGGGAACGTCCGGCCGCCGCTGCCACTTCAAAAGACCCATCCGCAGCGCCCGTCTCCTCGTTTCCGCTCAGCATTCCGCCAATGGGTTCAAACGGCTCGATCGGATCAACCGGTTCAATCGGTTTGATGGTTTTCGTCTTCTCTCCGTCTTTAGTCTCTTTCTTTTTTCCGCCCATACGTCAGTCCCCTTACCCTTTTTCGTTCCATTCAGGTCTCATGGAACGTTTGTCTCAGTCTTCATCCTCCATATAGGAAATCTCATCCAGCTCGGCGTGCACAAACTCCGCCCAACTGAACTGGTTCATATAATCTCCGAGATACCGGAATCTGGACGCTTTCTTCTTTTCCAGCCATTCGTAGAGATCACATTCCACCTTATCCTTTGCAATGGCCATGCTGCCTCTGTGTTTGATAATGATTTCCGTTAAGCCCAGATCGGAAAGCGTGTTCTGAAGATCCTGTCGCAGATTACTGAGATACGAGGACTTAACCTTCGGATCCCCGTCATCCTCCCAGAGAGATGCTATGATCTCGCCGTTGGTTGTCTGCACTCCCTTATTATTTACCAGAACAGCTACAATTTCCTTTGTCTTTGAATATTTAAAAGGAACCGGAACTCCGTCAGCAAACAGTTCAAAGTTTCCGAAGGTCTGAACGAAAACTCTTTTCTTTGCTTTCTTTCCAAGCGGGTACCGAAGGACCTCCATTTCACTTGCCACATCCGCCTCCTGCGGCGGAAGCATGATACAGCCGCTTGCCCGAAGCGCCATGGCATCAAAGGCCACATGCTTCTCCTTCGTAAGTACGATCAGATTTACCTTCGGATTCAGATCCTTCAGATAACGTCCGAGAAGAAGCCCGTTGATCTCCGGCAGCTTTGCATCCAGATATGCCACATCAATCCTTTTCTTTCTGGCTTCTACCAATGCGGTGGGGCTGTCGGAGCAGCTTATGATCTCCGCATCCGGACTCAGTTTCTCCAGTGTCGCCGACAGATTGTTCAGAATCGTTTTGTTTTTCTCTACCAAAAGAATCGTCATCGCCACTACCTCCTAAACAAAATCGATTTTCCGAAACTGTTGCGACGCCCGTTCTTTTTCCGTGAGAAGCAGCGGATTGATATCCCCAACCAGAAGCATGTCACCATCATTCACAACGGCCTCATGCAGGGGACCGGCCTTCAGATCCGAAAGTACCAGCGCTGCAAAGCGGTCATAGTTATCTTCATCGATCACAGGGAAATGATACTTCATCCGATACCAGTGATCCGGATCAAACCCTGCGGTGCCTATGTACAGACGATCTGCCGTTGCCTCCACCTCATCCGGTCCGGCCGAAGCACCTTCTTTCATATCCAGATCATCACAGAAAAGCATTGCGTAGATCCGGAGCACCTGCTCACGGACCGTCTGCTTTCTTCCGTGGATCTCGATCTCCTTATTCATGATCTGATAGTATTCTTCCCGTGCTTCTTCGTTCTTATCGAATCTGCAGATCGCATCATATAATTTCTTTCCGATCTCCATCTGTGCTTTACTGTTATGGGTTTTATCCATTTTTGTTCCTCCGGGGCATAACACAATCTCCGTAAACGTTCGCAGATACCTGGTTAGCATTATACCATACGTAGTCCGATATGGGGAAAAAACTCCCTTGTTCATCCTCGAAAAATCTCCGAAATAGAATCAAAACGACGCTCCGGATGGAGCGCCGCTTTGATTATCTTAAAATGAGGGATCGATGGGCTTGACAACCTCATTATTGTCCGTTAGTCTCTTCACTTCCTTCTTGGCTTCCTCGATGGCCTTCGGAAGCACCTCCAGGAACTTGTCCACCTCTTCCTCGGTGTTATAGATACCGAAGCTGATACGGACCATACCGGGAGAATAAGCAGCTTCACAGTTCTCAAACGAGCCCACCTGATCATCCGGGATTCCCTTCAGTCTCCATACATAGGGATGTGCGCAGAAGGATCCGCGGCGGGTAGCCACACCACCGTACTCCTTCAGTGCAACTGCCAGATAGTAGGAGTTCAGATCCGAGAAGTCAAATGTGACAACGCCTACCCGGTCATCGATGTTCTCTGTATCACCATAGATGATGATATTATCAAACTTCTTCAGTCCGTCGATCAGCTTCCGGTTCAGAACCTTCTCATGCTCTTCGATCTTATCGAAGCCAACCTCCTCCAGAATATCGATGGCCTTGCTGAGACCTACGATACTCGGATAGTTCGGAGATCCTGCCTCCCAGCTCTCCGGCGGGTTCTTGTAGTTCTGACGATTGTCCGCCACGATATGTACCGTACCTCCACCGTAAACATCCGGCATGGTATCATACATAAGTTCCAACTTACCGACGATGGCTCCGCCGCCATACGGTGTGTACATCTTATGTGCGGAGAACACCAGGAAATCCACATCTTCCTCAGGAGTGGCGCCCTTCATCTCAAACTTGCGGTGGGCAACGATCTGTGCTCCGTCCACAACCAGCATTGCACCGTACTGCTGCGCCAGCTTTGCCACACGGTGTACATCCGTCACATAACCGGTAACATTGGAGGCTGCCGTTACGGAGACGATCTTCACCTTGTTCTCCTTCAGGAGCTTCTCGATATCCTCGTATTTTACACGCCCCTGCTCATCCACCTCTGCGTAGATCACGGTTCCCCGCTCACGCCAGGAAAGATCGTTGGAATGATGCTCGATACGGGTTGTCAGGATAACATCACTCTTGTCCTTGACCAGCGCGGAAGCCAGCTTGTTCAGACCGTCCGTGGTGTTGTTCACGTATACGCACGTATATTCATTATCTTCCTTGTCCGCACCTACGAACTTCAGGACCTTCTGACGGGTCTGATACACAAAGTCCGTGGAATGATCGGACTTCTGGGAGAACCCGCGTCCTACGGAGCCGTACATTTTCAGCTCCTCCTCCACCAGCTCCGAAACCGGAGTCAGTGACGGTGTGGTAGCCGCATTATCGAAGTTGATCATGGGCTGCTTCGTGCCGTCCTTCAGTTCCACCGGCTCATCGATCCCGACTACATAATCACGGATGTTGTCCATTGTGATCTTGGTGTCAGTGGATTTTCCGCTCTCCGTAGCCGCCTCGGTATTCTTCTCCGTAGCAGCCTCCGTTCCCGCTGAGGTTCCGCTTTCCGTCGCGGTTGCAGAGGTGCTGTCTTCCTTCTTCGAACAGCCTGTGAATGCCATGGAGAATGCCAGACAGCCTGCGATTACCATTGTCGTCAGTTTACGCTTTCTCATTTTTAAAACTCCTTTCTGTAAAACGAATCCGGGATTTCTTTATTCCCGGTCACAACCGGTTGTATCCGTTCTGTCCGGTCAGTATTTCATGTTCCCGAACAGATAATGAATGGTTTTCTCATTCGGGATAACTGTCTTTCTCAGCAGATTCTCTATGATCGTATCCCCATGCTCCATCGCGGTTTTATTTTCGGTGCCGAGGAAAAGAACAACATCCACCGAATAAAGAAGTCCCAGTTTCTTATACAGATCCTCCAGTTCCGCAGGATCGGTAATTCCCATATACTTCATGAAGAAAAGATTTCCGACCTGTGAAATCATTTCCACCGGCATACCTACACTTTGCACGATATGTCCCGCACTCGACTTCGGAGCAGAGATCATATCACGGAAGATCGTCATCAGATCACAGACCGGAGGGCCCATGGTCACTGCCGGCATATCGATAAGAACCAGTTCTCCGTCCTGGATCATGATATTTCCGGGATGAAGGTCATTGTGTACCACGGTATCCGCCTCCGGAATCGAGTCAACGATCCTGTGCAGAATCCCGATCTCCTCCTTCGTACACCACCGTCCCAGATTATCCGCCAGACCGTGCGCGACCTCCTGAACCGTGGCAAAGCTGCCCTTCGGAACATGGGTGGTATGCAACGTTTTCGCAAGCTCCACAT
>CADBOV010000319.1 GCA_902796385.1 uncultured Lachnospiraceae bacterium | reverse complement strand
TTTCCGTGAAAAACGGCAAGTTTGTACCGGAAGAGGTGTTTACGCTGCCGGGACTTTCCTTTACGAATGATATGACCTATTCCCCGGAATACCACGGGATTTTTATCTGCGGGGAAAACGGAATGGGTCTGCTGGATGAAGAGACCCATGAATATAAGGATTTCACGGACGAAAGCGTGAACGGAGCCGTCAGTGATGTGTGTGTGGATGATCAGAAGAATATCTGGTTTGCATCCAGTAAATACGGTCTGATCAAGTATTCCCGTTCTCCCTTCCTGAATGTTTTCAATCGTGCGAAGCTGGAAAAGAGTGTGGTAAATGCCGTTTATAAGGATGGGGATAACCTTTACATCGGAACGGATACCGGTCTGCATATTCTGGATCTGAATACATATCAGGAGGAAAAGCCCTCCTATCTGTCACAGTTTGAAAATGTCCGGGTCAGAAACATTTATAAGGATTCCAAGGGGAATATCTGGTTCAGTACCTATGGAGAGGACGGGCTGATTCGTGTAGATCCCTCCGGAAAAACAATGCCCTTTAATGATCAGAGCGGCGGAATGCTGGGAGGCCGGTGCCGCTGTGTGATCGAACTTTCCGACGGCCGGATCCTTGCGGCCAGCAACATGGGTCTTTCCTTTATCAAGGGAGATCAGGTGGTGACAAAGATCGGCGTGGATAACGGGCTGGACAACCAGTATATCCTGTCCATGTACGAAAGAGAGGACGGATCGATCCTTGCGGCTTCGGACGGTGACGGGATCTACATCATCAAGGATGACCGCGTAACAGGGCATATCGGAAAAGAAGAGGGACTGGAGACAGCCGTGGTGCTGAAGATCGTAAAATGCACCGGCGGGTATCTGTATGTTACCAGTAACTCGCTTTATTATGATAACGGAAGTTCCATTCGGCAGCTGGTACATTTCCCTTATTCCAACTGCTATGACATTATGATCACGGAGGATCATATGTGCTGGATCACATCCAGTGCGGGACTGTTTTTCATAAAGGAGGATCTGCTGCTGGAGGACGGAGAGTATAACTGCACCCTGCTGGATGAGAGCTGGGGTCTTACAACCACCTTTACGGCCAACTCCTTCAGCCAGAGGGAACAGGATCTTCTGTATCTTTGCTGTACGGACGGTGTCCGGGTGATCTCCACGAAGAATTATGACAGTCTGGGTTCTGATTTCCAGATGCACATCTCATCCGTGGAACTGGGAAATATGGAATTCCGGGAGACGAACGGAAAGTATGTGATCCCTGCCGGCGGCGGGCGTGTTACCTTTAATGTGGCGGTAAATAATTATTCCCTTTCCAACCCGCTGGTACACTACTATCTGGAGGGAACGGATGATGAAGGTCTTACCCTTTACCAGAATGAGATCCAGCCGCTTTCCTTCACGAATCTTCCCCATGGGGAGTATAAGTTCCACATCTGTATTCTGGACAGTTCCTCGGGGGTAGTCCGGGTGGAGCGTACATTTGATGTGATCAAAGAGTCCAGAATGTACGAACGCCTGTATTTCAGGATCTATCTCTATATCCTGAGTGTTCTGATCGTGATGTACATCGTCTGGGTGATCATTGCGGTCAACCGGAATGCACGCCGGATGATCGGCCTTCAGAAGGAGGTTTCCACGGACAAGATGACCGGGCTGCTCAATAAAGCCGGAGCAAGCAGGGCGTTGGAGAAGGCCTGCAGCGAGGTGACGGGAGTCTTCCTTATGATCGACCTGGACAGCTTTAAGCTGGTAAATGATATTCACGGGCATGATATGGGTGATAAGATCCTGATCCGGTTTGCCGAACTGATCCGGCAGGCGCTGGGAGAAGGAAATATCGCAGGCAGGATCGGCGGTGATGAGTTCGTAGGCTTCCTGAAGGGTGAGATCGATGAGGACAGAGTCGGGGAGATCACAAGAGGTCTGAACCGGGAACTGGTTAAATCCGCGAAGGAGTATATGGGAGAGGATATGAATATCCCCATCGGTACCTCCATCGGTGCGGTTCGTGTACCGGAGGAAGGAACCGATTATCATGAGATCTTCAAGCTGGCGGATAAAGCACTTTATGTCGTAAAACAGAACGGAAAGCACAGTTATTCCTTCTATCAGAGCTCCGGTGGGGAAAAGGAAGCCGGAAAGGGAAAGAAGGATAAGAACAGTCTTGCGGAAATGAAGCAGATCATCGGAGAGCGGAACGAAGGAAAAGGTGCTTATCTGGTGAACTTCGACCGCCTGCAGGCTCTTTACAAATATGTCAGCCGAAACGATCATGCAACGGATTCGGATTCCGGATTCCTGAGGTTCAGTATCCAGACGGAGGACGGGCAGGAGGTATCCGATGCCATGCTGGATTCCTTTGAGGATCATCTGGTCACCGGGCTTAAGAAAAATGATGTGATCAGCCGGTATTCCGGCAGCTTTTTCACTCTTTGTGTGGGTGTAAAGAAGGAAGAATGCAGGAAACTGGCGGATGATCTGATCCTGGAATGGAAGAAATCCGGGGATTATCAGGCATATGATGTTCAGTATGAGCTTGAAATGGTCGGATGAGATAAGAAAAATATGAAAAAAGTATGTTTTTACAAAAAAACAGCAAAAAAACTGTGGAAAATTGAGGTCGGATACGGGGTATTTTGAGTAAAAAACGGATAAAAAACGAAAATCTGTTCGACAAAAACACAGAAAAAACACAGAGTCAACACATGCAGAACATGGATTTTGTGCAAGGTGCACAAAGAATTTTGTAAAACATTGTCCATATGATAGATTTGACGATAAGGTTTACATAATAACTTGCAAACTTCCGTGAATATGCTAAAATAAGACCATGAGATTCATGAGAGAGTTGCACGAAATGAAAAAATTATTGAAGGAGGACATATCTTATGAAGAAAAGAAATGATAAAGGTTTTACACTCGTTGAGTTGATCGTCGTTCTCGTAATTCTGGCGATCCTGGCAGCAATCCTTGTTCCTGCACTTCTCGGCTACATCGACAAGGCACGTGAGAAACAGGTAACAACAAATGCTGAGGCAGCATACGTAGCAGCACAGGCTACATGGACAGAGGCTTATGGAAAGAACGCTTCCAAAGCTCCGACAAAGTCCGAAACCATTAAGGCAATCAAGAACCTGACCGATATCACAGAATCTTTTGATATCTCTATCGCAAGCGGCGGATCCACAAAGACAAGCATCAACAAATCTGCAAGAAAGAAATTCATCATCGGTACATTCGTTTACAAGCAGGTTGGTGGCGATAACCCGAAGAAGGCTACATGGAATGCTTCCGACGGTAGCTGGACAGTTGAGGATAATAAATAATCCTGGTACGAATGGGTAATCATACTAAATAGGTTCTGAGTTTAAAGGGCGTAAGTCTTCCCGACTTACGCCTTTTCTAATTACATTTATTGGATCCTGAGGATATCATAACATGGTAAGAGATTTTTGGAAGAAATATAAGAAGATTTTTTTATGTCTGCTCATTGCGGTTGTATCGGCGTCCCTTTTCATTTTTTTCATGGATTTTGATCTTCTGAGAGAGCTTTACAGGCTCTATTACGGGGATTCGGAGGTGGCCCGGTTCTTCGACGATTGGGATACAAATGCTTTTGAAAACACTGTCCGGATAACATCCTTTAAACTGG
>CADBOV010000318.1 GCA_902796385.1 uncultured Lachnospiraceae bacterium | reverse complement strand
ATCAGCCGGAGGCACTGCTCAAGAACATTCGGGATGGAAAGATCGGAAACATTATCATCATAAGCAGACAGCGTCAGCACGGACTTTGTCATGGAATTCATGATGTCATGGCTGGGCGCCTTCATGATAACGTCTCTGGTAAAATTCGTCGGGAGTGTGCGAAGCGAACCGAGAACCTTCTTGAAACTCCGAAGCTCCTCATCCGTGGGAAGCTCACCGAAAAGAAGCAGGTATGCAACCTCTTCAAAACCGAACCGTTTGAAGCCGAAATCCTGCACCATTTCGATCACGTTATATCCCCGGTACCAGAGCTGTCCGTCGCACTGAACCTCTTTATCTCCCTCCATCCGGGAGGATACGATCTTGGAAATATTGGTAACGCCGGTCAGAACGCCCTTTCCGTTCTTGTCACGAAGTCCTCTTTTAACCCCGTAAACATCATAAAGGCCGTCATCAACCTCGTCTGCCTTGCGGCAGACCGGCCCATATTTCGCTGAAAACTCTTTTACGTTCATCCCTGTCCCCCTGTTCTTTTGTTTACATAACGTTACACCTCTGTTCCGGAAACAAGAGTGTTTTCCTCGGAATTCAGAATTGCCATGAATTCCTCGCCTGTGATCGTTTCATTTTCATACAAATGTTTCGCGATCTCATGCAGCTTCTGCATATTGTCCTTCAGGATCTGTGCAGCCTTCTGATGCTGCTCTTTTACGATATCCACCACCATCCGGTCGATCTTCGTCTGGGTCTCCGGTGCACATGCCAGACTGGTATCTCCTCCCAGATACTGGTTTGTAACCACTTCCATTGCAACCATGTCGAAATCCTCGGTCATACCGAATCTGGTCACCATGGAACGGGCCAGCTTGGTTGCCTGCTCGATATCATTGGACGCACCCGTGGTGATCTCGCTGAAGATCAGTTCCTCTGCCGCACGGCCGCCGGACAGCGTTGCGATCTTATTCAGGATCTCGGATCTGGACATCAGATTCCTCTCATCCTCATCCACCTGCATGGTATATCCCAAAGCGCCCGAAGTACGCGGAATGATCGTGATCTTCGTAACCGGCGCGGAGTTGGACTGCTTTGCGGCAACCAGCGCATGTCCCACCTCGTGGTAGCTGACAACCAGTTTTTCCTTATTGGTAAGGATCTTGTTCTTCTTCTGATATCCGGCGATAACCACTTCAACCGACTCCATCAGGTCGTCCTGCTGAACCACCTTCCGGCCTTCTCTTACCGCCTTCAGTGCTGCCTCGTTGATGATATTTGCAAGCTGTGCTCCGGAGGCTCCGGAGGCAGTTTTTGCGATGGTTTCAAAATCCACATTTTCGGAAATCCGGATCTTCTTTGCATGTACACGCAAAATGTCGATCCTTCCCTTCAGATCCGGAAGTTCTACCGGGATCCTCCGGTCAAAACGTCCCGGACGGAGCAGCGCCGGATCCAGGGATTCCGGACGGTTGGTGGCTGCAAGGATCACAACTCCCAGATTCTCTTCGAATCCGTCCATTTCCGAAAGCAGCTGGTTCAGGGTCTGTTCCCGCTCATCATTGCTGGTCAGGCTGGTATCACGTTTCTTTCCGATGGCATCGATCTCGTCGATGAAAATGATACAGGGCGCTTTTTCCTTTGCCTGTTTGAACAGGTCTCGGACCTTTGCCGCACCCATACCGACAAACATCTGCACGAATTCCGAACCGGAAATGGAGAAGAAGGGAACATCCGCTTCCCCGGCCACTGCCTTTGCCAGCATGGTCTTACCTGTACCCGGAGGTCCGACCAGCAGCGCACCCTTCGGGAGTGTCGCGCCGATCTCCGTATATTTCTGCGGTTCATGAAGGTAGTTTACGATCTCGGACAGAAGCTCCTTGGCTTCTTCCTCCCCCGCAACATCCTTGAACCGTACATCATTCTTGGATTTCACATAGATCCGACCCGTATTTTTCCCGCGTCCACCCAGGGAGAAGGACATCATATCGGGATCGTCTCCCATCTTCTTCGTAATGCGTTTTGTCATGAAACGCCACAGGATGAAGATCAGAAGGATCTGTACACCAAACATGATGCCATAGTAAAGCAGCGGATTCATGGGTTCCACAATCTCCGCGCCAAAGGTCGCGTCCGACTTATACAGCCGTTCATAGAGATCGCTGTCCTCCACAAGTCCTGTTTTATATGTATTTCCCTGGTCATCCATGAAAATGATCTGCGATGACGTGATGGATGCTTCCTTCACCTTCTTATCATCTATCATTTTCATAAATACATTGTAACCTACTTCCGTAACCTGCTGTTTCACGAAACGGTTATAGATCATAAAATTCATCAATCCGAAGATCACAAGAAAAAAGAGCCAGAACGTCAGCGACTTTTTGTGATTCGGTTGCATTTCCTGCATTGTATTTTTCCTCCTGTTGTCAGATTAGCACTCTGACAGTGAAAGTGCTAACCGGAATCTTAACACAGGAAACGGAACTGTGGCAAGCCATTTGCGGCTTTATCAAGAATATTTAACAGTAGCGAATCCTACAGCATCGGCGCGATCACCTTCAGCAGGGAGTCAACCAGCTGGCCCGCCACGCTCTTCTTTAAATCCTCATCCGTGATCTCGTGGCACTCCCTGAATGTCTCACGGAAATCCAGATAAAGACGGCTGGCGGTTTTTGCGTCCGAGAAATAAACCGCATCCTCGAAATGCAGGAAAAGGCTTCGGTAATCCAGATTCACCGTACCGACAATACCCTTTTCACTGTCGCAGAGCATACATTTGGAATGCAGGAATCCCGGCGTATAGGTATAGATCCGGATTCCGTTTTTCTTCAGATGCGGGAATGACGCCTTGGTCAGACGATATACCAGTTTCTTGTCCGGAGTCCCGGGCACCACGATCCGCACATCCACCCCGCGTCTTGCAGCGATACAGATGGCTCTTGTCAGTTCGTCACTCATGATAAGATACGGCGTAAAAATGTAAAGCCGTCTTCTTGCCTGGTTTACCAGTTCGATATATACATTTTCCGATAAAGGAATATCATCGAAGGGCTCATCTCCGTAAGGCTGTACGAAGGCATCCGACTTCACGCTTTCCCTGTATCTGTGCGGCATGTAATCCTTAAGATCATTAAGCATGCCCTTGAAAACTTCCTTCTCCTCCTCATCCAACTTTCCCAGCTTCTCTTCGGTTCGCTCGGTGTGTCGGTTATGTTCCAGCTTCCGGTCCAGCCGTCGAAGCAGGCGGGCACGCTTTTTATTCCTCTGATATGCCTTTACGTCCACTGACTCCCACATTTCCAGGAACATCAGTGTCAGATTCCAGACTCCGTCACCAACCAGCCGAAGCCCCGCATCCTTCCACTTTCCGTAAGGGCAGTTGATATTTACGTAGCGGTCGGACAGATTCATTCCGCCGGTAAATCCGGTGTGTCCGTCCACGATCATCATTTTCCGGTGATCCCTGTTATTCATGAAAACAGAAAAAATAGGCACCATCCGGTTGTACTTCAGACATTTGAAGTTATCATTCAGATTGTTCAGCTGCTTATGATAATTTCTGGGAAGATACTGTGCACAGCCGAAGTCATCATAAAGGAGGCAGACCTCCACACCCTGTTCGGACTTCTCGATCAGCAGATTCAGCATCGGCTCCCAGACATCACCCACTTCGATGGTAAAGAATTCAAGGAAGATAAAATGCTCCGCCCCGCGGATCGCCTCCATCATTCCTTCCAGAAGCGACTCCCCGCTGTTGTAATAGGTCAGCTCCGTATTCTGGTGAACCGGGAAATACTGTTCATTGAAAATGTATTCCGCCGTGCCCGCCCCGCGCACATCCTTCTGCACAAAGGCATCCTGGGTTCTCCGGTCCTGAAAATAGGACAGATGGTATTTTACGTCCGCTGCATCCAGCCGGTGCTTAAAGCCTCGTCCGGGTTTCCGGTTTCCGAACAGATAATAGAACGGCGCACCGAAAATGGGGAAGATCAGAACGATTATGATCCAGATAACTTTATACTCCGT
>CADBOV010000317.1 GCA_902796385.1 uncultured Lachnospiraceae bacterium | reverse complement strand
AGATAGCCGAGCACTCCGCGCTTAAGCTGACCGTTTTCGTCGAGGCTGAAAACGATCCCGTTGTAGAGTGAAATGAAATTGACTATGGTAAGGGCAATTGCCGGGATGAAAACGAACCAGCGTGTATTTACAGCCATCGTATAGATGATGAACGCTATAATGAACGGCGTGGCACTGTATCGGATAAACATCAGAATAAGCCGGCTGTCCGTTGCCTTCCCCTGATCTTCCAGATAGAACTCGAAAAAAACGGCGATTGAAAGAAGGAGAAGTCCGCCGATCAGGGAATACATGCACGTTTTGGATTTTTTATTTAAGAAGGGCGTAGTTCTGAGCAGGATTACAAAAGCCAGCAGGATCAGTAACAGCGCCCAGTTTTGCAAAATGAACTCTTTGATCATACTCTGTATCCTTCTGAATAAATCAGCATCGGCTTCCAAAATGTGAAAGCAGGAGAAAAATAATCGAACGATTTGAGTATATCAAAACATCAAAATTTTTGCCAGTGCATCTTTTCTTCGATTTTGACATCCAGCTGTTTTGTACGAACGGCATTCGCAGCAGGTCTTCCGATTCCGATAAAACACGGGATCAGATATTCCTCCGGAAAACCTAACACCTGCCTTGCAATCTGCTCCTCATTTCCCCGGGGGATCCGTATATTACAGCCATAGCCCTCTGCTGTCGCCGCAAGCCAGAAGTTCTCGATGCTGCACCAGATGGAAGCGTAGACATTCAGATCCGACAGATCACCGGGATGCAGGATGTCCACCTTCTTCTTCATCAGGGGGATGACGACTGCGGCTGCGTCCATCAGCATGGAATACTGCTTGGGTACGGCAACCTGATAGCTTTCCTTCTGGATGGGATCGGATATAAACGTCATATCATCCACGTCCTTAACCGTCAGATTCTTGGGGACACCTTCCAGAACCTCCCGCATGACCGCTTTATCCGATACAATGATATAGTGCCAGTCTCTGAAATGATCGTTGGCCGGCGCCATGTAGGCTGCCTCAACGATCTTTTTCATCGTCTCTTCCGGAATCTTCTCATCCGTAAAATCCCTGATGCTGCTTCTTGCAGCTGCTGCCTCGAAAAATTCCATATTCGATATCCTCCTTATGTTCGTTCGTCGTTTGTTTCTGATATAAATATATCATACTCCGCGGCCATTGCGAAACGTATGAATTTAAGATAAAATGAAAAAGTAATACAGTTCACTGGTTTTTTAACAGGAGGGATCGTATCATGAAAAAAGACAGAGAAGTATCTATACCGTTGTTGGCATTCACCTTTTTCTACGCGATTGGCATTTATGTGTTTCTTCTTGGTTTCTACTTCTGGCATTGGCATAAGAATGACAAAGAATAACAAAGTAAACGCTATAACAGTGAAATGATCGTTTTCGGGTGCCATGAAAGCCTCGTTAACGATCTTTTCATTGTAGAGATATTAGGTGACGATTCCATAGCAAAAGAGGTAAAATCAGTACCGGATGGTATTATACTCTGCAACACACAGACCGAAAAAGGGAGGTTAGAAAATGCTGAAAACAGAACGTCTGATCCTGCGCCGCTGGGAGGACAGTGACGCAGAGGAAATGTATAAATACGCCGGCGACCCCGATGTGGGCCCCATCGCGGGATGGCCTGCACATCAGAGCAAAGACGAAAGCCTGGACGTGATCCGGCATGTGCTGAACGGAAAGGAAGCCTATGCGATCTGTCTGAAAGAGGATGGAAAGGCAATCGGAGCCATCGAGCTGAAGCTGAACGGGAATAATGATCTGTCGGACCGGGATGATGAGTGCGAACTGGGCTACTGGCTTGGAAAACCATTCTGGGGGCAGGGCATCATGCCGGAGGCTGTAAAGGAAATGCTTCGCCATGCATTTGAAGATTGCGGAATGCAGAAGGTCTGGATCGGATATTATGAGGGCAATGAGAAATCGAAGCGGGTGCAGGAGAAAACCGGATTCCGTTATCAGTGGAAGTCGGAAAATGTGGATGTGCCTCTGATGCATGAGAAACGAACCGGTCATGTGAGCAGCATGACAAAGGATCAGTGGCAGTGGGACAGACTGTATGAAGCGGCCCTGGCAGTACGGAAGGAACGCAGGATATCCGAATATGTTACCTGCGGCGAGGTTTCTGCGGCAATTCTTTCCGGCTCAGGCAGGATATATACCGGCGTATGCATTGACACTTGTTCCACGCTTGGAATCTGTGCGGAGAGGAATGCGATCTTCACCATGATCACCAACGGCGAGCAGGAGATCGATAAGGTGATAGCGGTCCTGCCCGACGGTTCCAGCGGAGCACCCTGTGGTGCCTGCCGGGAGCTTATGGTACAGCTGATGCCGGGGAAGTATAAAGACATCGAGATCATGATGGATTATAAGCAGGAGCGGATCATTACCATGGGAGAGCTTACGCCGGAGTGGTGGATCGGCTGAGAGGCATGGCAGCAGGAAGAAATGTGACAGAAAAAGGTAACAGAAAAAAGGTGGCAGTATGAGATTTACTCGGACGTGGCCTGCGCAGGTGGGATTGTTATAGTCACCACCGTGCCTCCGCCATCCCGGGGCAGGATGGTCATGGTACCGCCGCACATCATTTCCAGTCGCTGTCTGATGT
>CADBOV010000316.1 GCA_902796385.1 uncultured Lachnospiraceae bacterium | reverse complement strand
TGTTTTTTTTTTTTTTTTATTTGTACTCCCTTTTTTTTATTCATTTGAACGGCTCTTCATATGAAAGTATATTCATATGTTCATAATTTGTCAAGTGGTTTTTACAAAAAAAAGAAACGGAGCAACATTTCCATCATGCTACTCCGTTTCTTTGATTTCAATCATGTTTCTACGTTCCTATGGCAGATATCAGTCATAAGTGAATGAAAAGCCCTGCTTCTCCGGAACCTTAAGTATCGTCATTTTTGCATCAGTCAGATGCGTATACAGATAGTCCGGATCTTCCGTTTCCGTATAGGGTTCAAATGTACCGATCACCTCAATGGTGGAACCCTCCTCCGGATACTCATCCGGATACTTATGATTTCCGTCACCCCAGATAAATTCCATACCCTGTGCGCAGCACTGGGTCGCATCCTTGATCACCACATAATGATAGGTCAGATCCGTTTTGGAAGACGATGCGATCGAATACGTTCCGTTCGCTTTTACCTTCAGACCCTGATATCCGTAAGGATTTACCATTACCATCTGGAGAACCGTTTCATAAACCATCTGGCTGTCCAGCACCGTCAGATCGATATCCACTTCCGGATCCGGTGTATCCGTATAGGATTTATGGATCATTTCCAGCATTTCCTTCGGATCCACCAGCGCATCCTGATACTGGGCCGGAACGCCCGGGGTCGACGCCTGTGTCGTTCCCTCGGTTTTTGCCTCGGTCTTCGCTTCCGTCTTTGCTTCCGTCTTTGCCTCGGTCTTTGCTTCCGTGGCCGGAGCCTCTGTCACGGCTTCCGTGGATGCTGCCGTCTTCTGATCTTCTGCATCAAGCTGACGCTGGATCGCATCCTCAACATCATTCTTTGATTTCATATTTCTTCCGCCGCTGTCAGATCCGCAGCCGGCCGAAAGAAGCAGGCATCCGACCAGGCACATGGCGCCCAGCTGTTTTTTCATATATTTCAAATGCTTCATTTCCGATCTACCTCCTTAATACTTTTCCAAGCACAAGACAAATCATGTAAAAGCACATATCCACCGTAACGATCGTAGCACCTACCGGTGTAGCAAACAGGATGGACATAAGGATTCCGCTGATCGCCGCGATCAGTGATGTGATCACCGAAAAAACGACAACTCCCCGGAAGGTATGCATAAGCCGCATGGCCGAAAGCGCCGGAAAGATCACAAGTGCCGAAATAAGAAGGGATCCTACCAGATTCATTCCCAGAACAATGATCACCGAAATGATCAGCGCTATGATCAGATTATACAGCTTTGCCGGCATACCGGTCGCGCGTACAAAGGTCTCATCAAATGTAACGGCAAACAACCTGTTATACATCAGTACATACATCAGGATCACGATGACGGAAAGCGTGATGCTGACGATCACATCCGTCATGGAAAGGGTCAGAATGGAGGACGATCCGAACAGGGTTGTGCAGACGTCTCCGGATACATTTGCCGAATTCGTAGGAAATACATTCATCAGCATATAGCCCAGCGCCAGTGAACTGACGGATACCATGGCGATTGCCGCATCTCCCTTCACCCTTGCCTTCTCTCCTGTCTGCAGCAGAATAATGGCTGTCAGGATCGTAACCGGCATAACAAGGATCATCTGGTTTGCCAGTTTCAGCACAGTCGCCACTGCCATGACTCCGAAGGCTACATGCGAAAGACCGTCACCGATAAAGGAATACCTTTTCAGTACCAGGGTTACACCCAAAAGTGAGGAACAGAGCGCGATCAGTGAGCCGACGATCAGGGCATACCATACAAAAGAATGCTGAAGATAATCCCAAAGGCTGAGTTTGCTTGCAAGAATCATTCTTCCACCGCCTTTCCGAAGATCTTCCAGGCATCTGACTCGATATAATCCTCTGTTTTTCCATAGAACAACTGCTTCTTACCCAGATGCAGGATATGCGAAGCATATTTGGTTGCCATTTCAATATCATGCGAGATCATTATGACCGTGATCCCTTCATTGTTCAGCGTACTGATCAGTTCATACATATCTGCTGTCACCTTGGGATCCAGTCCGCTGACAGGTTCATCCAGAAGCAGCAGTTTCTCCGTTGCTACCAGAGCTCTGGCAAGAAGCACTCTCTGCTGCTGTCCGCCGGACAGGTTTCTGTAGCATTTCTTTCTGAGGTCCCATACATCCAGCTGTGTCATTGCATTTTTAGTTCTCTCCCGGTCCTTGGATGAATAAAACGGGGCAAAACTCCGCCGGGACAGGTTTCCGGATTGTACGATCTCATATGCGGATGCAGGGAAATCTCTCTGTACCACAGTCTGCTGCGGAAGGTATCCCAGTTTTCTCCGGTCGATTCCTTCCCCGTATTCCACCGTGCCCTTCATGGGTGCATTCAGTTTAAGTATGGTCTTCATCAGAGTGGACTTTCCTGCACCGTTTTCACCGACGATGCATAAATAATCCCCTCCGTTTACGGAGAAATTAATATTTTCCGTTACGATCCGGCCGTCATATCCAAGTGCCAGATCCGTACAGGTTATATAAGCCAACGTTCTATCCTCTTTTCCAAACTATTGTCTGATCCTGTTTCACCTACAGACGAATTCTCTTTACTCGTCCGCCTGAGTTTCTTTACTCACCCGCCGGACATTCTTCATCCGCCAGGATCTGCCACGCCTTCTGATACTTCAGGAAACGTTCCTCATCCTTCGGCCGTAACTCCTTCAGTCTGGTCCGGTCCATATTATGTGCCAGATCTGCCCGTTTCACCTCTCTGGCAATTTCATTCTTTTTCAGTCGACGGACATATTCGAAATAATCCTCATCCTTCGATCTGGTCATCAAAAGAACCGCCTCGATCTGCGGATCCGTAAAGCCCTCCTTCCGGAGGTCCTGCTCGGTCAGATCCGTATCCTCGATCACATCATGCAGCAGCGCAACCACGCAGCTGTCCTCATTTGTCATCTGTTCAGCCACATGGATCGGATGCAAAATGTAGGGAAGACCTGCTCTGTCCATCTGACCTTCATGCGCACGAAATGCAACCAATGTCGCCTTCTTTGTCATCTCCGTGTAGATCATTTCTATCTTCCCTC
>CADBOV010000315.1 GCA_902796385.1 uncultured Lachnospiraceae bacterium | reverse complement strand
CCGTAGTGCCTTTCTCGGCCCGGCTCGCGCCTTAGTTGCGGGTGCCCCCAGCGGCACATAGGCTTCCCGCTTCGCTTTGCTCGCGGATTGCCAAGTGCCGGGAGCCTTGAGTGACCTCGAAAGGCACTACGGTCCGTCTTTTGTGGCGCCTCACTCTCAAGCCAGTGACGCCATATTCCTCACTATGGTCGGGCAATCCCACAACTGCCCGGTGGTACATAGGCCTCCTGCTTCACTTTGCGTCAATACCAATGAAAACTGAGTTTTATGTACCTCAATCATATTCATATCCGCGTGTAATAGGCTCTCATCGGCTGGCGGATCAGTCTGCGTTCCTCCATTGACGTAAGCAATGCCAGCATTTCCGAAAGATCCATATCGGTTTCGGAAAGGAGTTCGTCGATATAAACCGGGACATAAGACAGTTTTGACAGAATCTTTTTCTCTGCCTCTGTAAGATTCTTTCCTGCTCCTGCTCCCGTTTCTTTTTTTCCCGACTTTTTTCCTACCTTTTTTTCTTCTTCCTCTTCTTTCCGGATTCCAAGATCCTCCAGGATTTCTTCCGGATTCAGGACACACATGGCTCCCTGGCGGATCAGGTTATTGGTTCCTTCGCTGAGGGGATCTCCCAGGCGTCCCGGGATCGCATATACATTTCTTCCCTGATCCAGTGCGGCATCTGCGGTAATAAGGGTACCGGAACGTCCTCTTGCTTCGACCACCAGAAGTCCGGCGGATATTCCGCTTATGATCCGGTTCCTTAGTGGGAACTGTATCGCCAGAGGCGGTATCCCCGGTTCGTATTCAGAGAGCAACAGATGGTTTTCCGATATTTCATGATAGAGGGAAAAGTTTTTCTTCGGATAACAGATATCAATCCCTCCCCCAAGAACCGCAACGGTTTTCCCGCCCGCTTCGATGGTCCGGGCATGCGCTTCCGTATCGATCCCCATGGCAAGGCCGCTGACAACCGGCACGCCGGCAGCCGCAAATGTCGGAACAAAGTGTCTTACCACTTCCTTTCCGTAGAGACTCGGTGTTCTGCTGCCCACCACGCCGAGTGCCGTGCTTCCTCTCAGTATGCTGATATCTCCCCGATAAAACAGCGCCATGGGCGGATCCGGAATGTCCAGCAGCAGTTCCGGGTATTCTGTATCCACCGGCGTAACAAACGGGTATCCCCGGTTTTCATATGTTTCAATCTTTTCTTTCAGCAGATCTTCCCGTCCGGTTTCGGTCATTTCTTCCAGGGTTTCTGCCTTGATCACTCCGTCTGCCACAAGCGCCATCCAAACATTCTCCCGTTCACGGAACAGTTCCAGCGGACTCCCGAATAGTTCCAGCAGTTTCTGTCTGTTCGCCGGACTGAGTGTTTTCAGTCGTCCGATCCAGAAGCTGGCTTTGCGGTGATCTTCTTTTGATTCACCTGCAGCCACGTGCCACATAGTTTCTTTCCGGAAGGCATTGTCCGGCAGATTCGTTTCCATCTTCTGTGTTTTCGTATCCTCATCGTATATGATCAATTGTATTCCTCCTTTCTTCCATTCATATTCCCGGGATTATGCTGTCCTGTTCGGATGCATTCCGGAAGAAAAGTGCCTCGGTAAGGTCTTCTCCTTTGATATCATCATGTCCGGAGAGATCCGCTATGGTTCTTGCCACACGCAGTACCTTGAAAAAACCACGTGCCGTCAGTTCTCCTTTTCGGTACTCTTCTCTCAGCAGATTCATTTCTGTTTCTCCCAGCGGCAGATACTCCGGCATCTTCTTCTGGGGAACTGCGGAATTGAACCGGAAATCTTCCTTCTCATACCGAAGCAGCTGACGTTCCCTCGCTTCCAGGATACGGTTCCTGACTGTCTCGCTGTTTTCTTCTTTTCTTTCTTCGATCAGATCTTCAACCTCCACCGGACGCACCTCGATCCGGATATCGATCCTGTCCATGATCGGATGACTGATCTTATTTTTATAATCCAGGATCTGCCTTTCCGTGCAATGGCACCGGTTTCTGTCCGGATAGAACCCACAGGGGCAATGATTCCTTGCAGCTACCAGCATGAATTTTGCCGGAAATCTGACCGATGCCCGCACCCTGGAGATCATTACTTCATGATCTTCCATGGGAGCCCGGAGACTTTCCACTACATTTCTCGAAAACTCCGGAAACTCATCCAGAAACAGCACACCGTTACATGCCAGTGAAACCTCTCCCGGCTTCGGATTCCCGCCTCCTCCGAGAAGCGCCGGAGCAGTCACATTTGCATGTGGACTCCGGAAGGGACGGCATTTCATAAGACCGGCTCCGTTTTTCAGAAGGCCTGCCACGCTGTATATTTTCGTCAGCTCCAGCTGTTCTTCGTAGGTCATTTCCGGCATCAGTCCGGGGATACATTTTGCCATCATGGACTTCCCTGCGCCGGCAGCTCCGGTCAGAATGATGTTATGGAAGCCCGCCACCGCGATCTCCATCCCCCGTTTCATCACCTTCTGTCCGTGGATCTCCGAAATGTCACACGCCGCATAGGGTTCTTCTTCCGGCGTCCCGGACCCCGTCACGGGAGAAATCCTTTCTTCTCCGTTCAAATGTGCGATCACCGCCTGAAGATCCGGCACACCGATCACCCGGATCCCGTCGATGCAGGAGGCTTCCACGGCATTTGCTTCGGGCACCATAAGAAACCGGTATCCCTGTCTGGCAGCAAAATGTGCCACAGCAAGAACACCGGGGATGCCCCGGACGCTTCCGTCCAGTCCCAGTTCTCCTAAAAATAGATATTCATCCAATCCTTCCGGGGAAAGAATCTCCATAGAGCAAAGAAGCGCAACGGCGATAGCCAGGTCATAGCCTGCACCGTCCTTCCTTACATCTGCCGGAGAAAGACTTACGGTGATCCTCCTGGGAGGAAGACCGTATCCCGAATTCCGAAGTGCTGCTCGCACTCTGTCACCCGCCTCACGAACGGAGGAGGATAGATAACCCACCATGGACAGCGACGGAAGTCCCATGCTGATATCTGCTTCCACAGACACCTCCATCGCATCAATCCCAAGCGGGCAGCCACTGTAAATACGACTGTACATATGCTCTCCTTTCGCCTCTTCGGGAGCTATATACAGTTCTTCTATAACACGGCATCTGCCGTATTTTTCGACATTTCAACGATCCTGACCATGCAGAACCACGTCCGTCAGGTTCCGAAAATAACCGGAAGCCTTCAGACCATCATGGCATCGGCATCGTCCTTTTCTTCTTTTCGCTTTTTGACCCGGTTCTCAATTGCCCGGAAAAGCAGGTATGCCAGTACTGCCATTAAGGTTGCGGTAAAATAAGAAACGATCACATCCGAAGGATAATGTGCGCCCACATAAATCCTGGAAATACCCGTCAGGACCGAAAAGACCAGCACAAGGATCCCCGGAAGCTTATTCTTTGCAGAAAGGAGAAGTCCCACTCCGATGGATACCACACAGGATACATGCCCTGAAGGGAAGGAGGAATCGATTTCCGGATCCCCCAGGAGTATCAGTCCCTCGATACTTTCATAGGGTCTGACCCTGTCAACCATATTCTTGATGATCAGGTTGTTCAGGACAAATGCAAAGAGCAGCGACATGGATACCACGATACCTACTCTTCTTGTTTTCCTGAAGCATAAAAGGATAAGGCATAACGAGATCCAGAATACTCCCTTGTTTCCTCCGACAAAACTGATTGCTCTCATAATGGGATCCAGCCATCCGGTCCTGAGGTTGTTCTGAAACCATAAAATGACCTCAGTATCCCATCTTACTATCGAATCTATCATATTAAGGACTCCCTATTGTTTCTTTCTCTTCTGAACAGAATACCCGAATTTACCGAGCTTTTCTCCCAAACGGAAATATTCTCCATGGGAATAAGCCATAAGGTCGGTATCGTTCAGATGAAACTTCCCGGAAGCATCCATATAGTCTTCATTTACGGAAACGGAAACTACATCTGCCAGAAAAAGATCATGGGTTCCGAGAGCAATCCTGTCCTTCACCCTGCATGCAAGGATCAGCGGACTTTCCCCGATCCCCGGAGCCGAGATTCCTTCCACGGAAACCGGCGTCAGATGCATTTCCTTATATTTATCAATATCCCTGCCGGATTTAACACCGCAGTAATCCGCAGCAAAGGTCAGATCCTTCGTAACCAGATTAACGGCAAACTCTCCGGTTTCACAAATGATATCATACGAATAACGTTCCGGTCTGATTGAAACAGACAGCATGACCGGATCCGAGCAAACGGTTCCGGCCCATGCAACTGTAATAATATTCGGTTTTTCTCCCGGTCTCTGACAGCTGACCATAACTGCAGGAACTGGATATAACATATTTCCCGGCTTCCAGGTCTGTCTGGCCATCTTCCGTCTCCTCTTCTCCCTGCCCCTGCAGGACAAGGTTCATACTTTCCGGTCTTATCTCCCGGCAGTCAAATGATCAATAGGTGAAATAAACAAGATCATCCGCTGCAGGACTTGTCATGGCAACACTGTCCGCATAGATTACCGGACCCTCACCCTGAAATTCAGGATAAAACTCCTTCTGGATGGTTCCTTCAACCATTACCCAGTCACGGTCCTTCAGTGATTTTGCGCCGCCGTAGTAACATTTAAATCCGACAAATGCGATATCTGCCGCACAACAGGTCATGGCAAAACGTCCGGGAACAAAGGTCTGCTTGCTGTAATTGGACGGTTTATGTACCTGCGCTTTGAAATGAATCTGTTTTCCGACGTATTTATCCGGATTATCGGCAGCATCTGCATAGAACAGACCGAAATCCTCCTCAGCCAGTTCGATCCTCGGTCCGCTGGTATCGAAGGGAAGCTCGATCTCCTCTCCCATACCGTTGTCCGATTCACCGTTCAGATTCTCGAAAATGATCTGCGCCCTGCGGTTCACGGCCCGGATGCTCCGGCGGTATTCCGCCTTCTTTGTATTCTCATCACAACGGTTGAAAATGATCATGTCCGCATTTCGAAGCTGATCCATCATCACCTTCTTCATGTTGTTGACATATACATCAAATGTGGTTGCGTCCACAAAGGAAATGACCTGTACCACAGTCCATCCCTTCGGAACACGGATATTAAAGATGCGGTCCAGTTCCCACATTCCGTTGTACTCGATCATCACATTTTCCGGCTGGTATTTCCTTGAAATATCCAGCAGATGATCGGTCGTCAGATTTTCTTCCGTGATGTACTCGATGTCGATATTCTTCGCCTTCAGTTCATCCGCATCATATTCCTCTTCTCCGTCTTCACAGACGAGAAGAAGTGTTTTTTGACCTTCGGTAAATCCCTGCTTGATCAGGGTGTCCTTGGCAAACTGCGTTTTCCCGCTGCCCAGGAAGCCCATAAAGACGTATACCGGGATTTCTTTAACTTCTTCCTTTTTCATGTCTATGCCTCTGTCTCTTACAGTCCGAATAATTCTGCAAGCTTATCTTCTTTCAGTTTACTTCCGATCACACAAAGCTTTCCTGTGTAATCCGCCGCACCTTCGCGAACCTCAAATTCGCCCGGTACCAGGTCAAACTCGATCCATTTCTGATCCTTATCCGGAACGATTCCCTTTGCACGAAGGATCATTCCAAAGGGATTCTCTTCTTCAACTGCCAGCTGCTCCAGGATCTTTTTCAGATCCTCACGGTCAAACCGCTTCTCTGTTTCCTTACCCCAGCTGGTGAAAACTTCATCCGCGTCATGTCCGTGATGATGATGTCCGCAGCTGCATACACCGTTTTCATCATAATGATGATGGTGATGATGTCCTTCGCCCTCATCCTCGTCATGATGGTGATGATGCTCATGCTCGTCCTCATCATGGTCATGGTGGTGATGATGCTCATGCTCGTCCTCATCAT
>CADBOV010000314.1 GCA_902796385.1 uncultured Lachnospiraceae bacterium | reverse complement strand
TGATCAATCTGATGGATGTTCTCGGAGATACCGCCAAGGAAGAAGAGATCGTCGAAGGAATGCAGGATGACGATCATGATGATGACAAGCATGAAGACGCGGATGATCATGACGACAAACATGACCACGAAGACGGTGAGAAGGAGTACGATGAGCATATCTGGTTATCCCTGCGGAATGCAGACAAATGTGTGGGTGTGATCGCTGAAAAACTGGGTGGTCTGGATCAGGAGAATAAGGCAGTATATGACAAGAATGCCAAGGCATATCAGGAGAAGCTGGAGAAACTGGATCAGGAGTATAAGAAAGCGGTTGACGGTGCAAAGACCAAAACACTTCTGTTCGCTGACAGATTCCCCTTCCGTTATATGGTAGATGATTACGGACTTTCTTATTTCGCGGCATTTAAGGGCTGCTCCGCCGAGACGGAAGCAAGCTTTGAAACGGTTACCTTCCTTTCCGGTAAAATAGATGAACTGGGTCTTAAGTCGGTTTTCATCATCGAAAGCGGTGACGGAAAGATGGCAAAGACCATCATCGAGAATACAAAAACAAAAGACCAGAAGGTACTGACGATGAATTCCATGCAGGGGATCACGGAAAAAGATATTGAGGATGGTAAAAAATACCTTGGCATCATGGAACAGAATCTGGAGATCCTGAAGGAGGCACTTCAGTAATCTTCTTATCGCATATCTTGACATTTCATATAATAATGGTAAGATATAAATATGATTGCCTGTGAAGGTTGAATAGGAGGATTATATGAAAGCATCAGTTTATGTAGAATTCTACGGAGAACAGGTCAGCCAGAGCGAGCTTGTTAAGCAGGCTAAGAAGATCTGGGAAGAAAGCGGAAAGAAGGCTGAGGACTTAAAGACTCTGTCTCTTTATCTGAAGCCGGAAGAGGATCGTGTATACTATGTCTTCAACGGAGATGTAGATGCAACCGGTTCCTTCAACATCATCAATACACAGAATGATTTCTAAGACCTGTGAGGCCATATGGCAGACAAGGGGGCAGACCGGTATGATTTCGGTTTGTCCTCTTGGTTTGTTTTTATCACGGGTTTTTCACCGGCAATAGAAAATGCAGCTGTTTATTTCTTACCGGCTTGCCGGTTAACATGAAACAGGAAAAGGATAAACTATTATGATAGCAATAATCGATTATGATGCAGGAAATATAAAGAGCGTGGAAAAGGCGCTTCAGTTTCTGGGACAGGAGGTTGTACTGACGCGGGACAGGGATGTGATCCTTTCCGCCGATCGCGCCATCCTTCCTGGAGTCGGGAATTTCGGCGATGCCATGGAGAAGCTTCGCGGCTATGGACTGGAGTCCGTGATCCATGAATTTGTCGCAACGAAAAAGCCCTTCCTCGGAATCTGTCTGGGACTGCAGATCCTCTTTCAGGAAAGTGAGGAGAGCCCCGGCGTAAAGGGACTTGGGATCCTTTCCGGAAAGATCGTTCAGATCCCGGAGGGAGAAGGAAGAAAGGTGCCCCAGATCGGCTGGAACGACATTTCCATTCGTCCGGAGTCAAGACTGTTCCGGGGGATTCCGGATCACAGCTATGTATACTTCGTTCACTCCTATTATCTTCAGGCAGAGAAACGGGAAGAGGTTGCTGCCACAACGGAGTACGGTGTATCGATCGATGCTGCTGTGGAATCCGGAAATGTATTTGCCTGCCAGTTTCATCCGGAAAAGAGTTCGGATGTAGGACTTGAGATCCTCCGGAATTTCATCCGGATGTAGAGAAAGGAAATGCTATGCATACGAAAAGAATCATCCCCTGTCTGGATGTAAAAGACGGACGGGTTGTGAAAGGAATCAACTTTGTGGACCTGATCGATGCAGGAGATCCGGTGGCATGCGGGAAAGCCTATGATGCTGCCGGCGCGGATGAACTGGTCTTTCTGGATATCACGGCTTCCAGTGACAGGAGAGCCATAGTTACGGAAATGGTACGCCGTGTGGCGGAAACCGTATTTATCCCGTTTACCGTAGGCGGAGGGATCCGTACGGTAGAGGATTTTCGTGAGATCCTCCGGGAAGGTGCTGACAAGATTTCAGTCAATTCCGCAGCCATTGATGATCCGCGGCTGATCTCGGATGCAGCGGATAAATTCGGCAGCCAGTGTGTGGTGGTTGCCATTGACGCGAAGCGTAGAAAGGACGGATCCGGCTGGACCATTTATAAGCACGGCGGAAGACTGGACTGCGGGATCGATGCGGTTGAGTGGGCTGCAAAAGCTGATCAGCTGGGGGCAGGTGAGATCCTTCTTACAAGTATGGATTGTGACGGAACGAAGGCAGGCTATGATATTGAACTGACGCGTGCCGTTTCGGAAGCGGTTTCAATTCCGGTGATCGCCTCCGGAGGTGCCGGAACCATAGATCATTTTTATGATGCGGTGACCGAAGGAAAGGCAGATGCTGCACTTGCTGCGTCGCTGTTCCATTTTAAGGAACTGGAGATACGGGAAGTGAAGGAAGCGCTCCGTGCAAGAGGAGTATCCGTTCGTCTGTAAGTTTTTTATGTTTCGTTGGTAAAGGAGGCAGATACCTGCTGTGGTATCCGGAGAATTATGATAGAATACAAATATACACGGTTACCGAAGGACCTTTATCTGGGACTGCGTGCCTCGGTGGGATGGAAGCATTTATCGGATCGACAGGTGGATGCTGCGATCAACGGATGTAAGGCAATGGTAACTGCCTGGGATACGGAGACCGGGGAGCCGGTCGGGATGGGAAGGCTGGTCGGAGACGAGCTTGTGATCATGAATATCCAGGATCTGATCGTTCGCCCATCGTATCACGGAAGAGGGATCGGATCCCAACTGATCCGTCTCCTGAAAGAAAAAGCTGCTGAAGCACTGGAGCCGGGAGAGGAATTGATGTTTACCCTGATGTGTGCAAAAGGCAGGGAACGGTTTTATGAGAAAAACGGGTTTATCGCACGACCGACACCGGAACTTGGTCCGGGAATGATCACATATCTGCATTCAGAAGATAAAAAATAAGAGGTATGGCCTATGTTTTGTAGTGTTTGTGGAAGTGAAATACCGAATGATGCAAAATTCTGTCCGTTCTGTGGGTTTGACGGCGTTCAGGAGATGGCCCGCGGGATAAGACATCCCGGGCAGCAAATGAATCCGCAGGGACCTATGGGACAGCCGGGACCGCAGATGAACCGGCAGGGACCTATGGGACAGCCGGGACCGCAGATGAACCGGCAGGGACCTATGGGACAGCCGGGACCGCAGATGAATCAGCAGGGACCTATGGAACAACCGGGACCGCAGATGAATCCACAGACACCGCCGGAAAAGCCGAAGAATAGCAATAAGAAAAAAATGATCATCATTTTTTCGATTGTCGGAGTATTGCTGATCGCACTGATCGTGGTTCTGATCATCGCTTTTGCCGGTGAAAAAAAGCCGGTTCCCACAAAGCAGACTACGCAGGGAACCACGGAAAGAGATTATGAAAGTACCACTTCTTCTTATCCGGAGCGGCGGACGGAAGCAGCAGAGTCAACGACCGCGGCGAAGGCTGAGCCTACAGAAGCCGTGACGGAAGCAAAAACAGAGTCCGGAACAGCGGAGGAAACGGAACCGGCAACTGAAGGGATCAAAGGCGGAAGCACGGATCTGTATGCCAAATTAAAAGAGCTGCTCGGTACGGGAGTTGAAAAAGAAGAATACAGCGCAAGTGAGAACAGATATATGAATTATCACTTCGGCTATGGCGTTGATATCGTGGCGGTTCCCGCCTGGGGCGAAGCCACATTTTACAGTGATCCGAAACAGTATTATTCTGAAATCTATCAGAAAATGATGCACGGGGATCTGGACTATGACGGATGGACTTCCACCAGCCGGTCCGGAACATCCGTATCGGATATGGGTGCTGTATGGGATGATGAAGAGCATTACATTTTCTTTGAGAATAAGAAAGGAAATAAATCATATTCGGATATCGAAGAATATGTGGAGGAACTGACATCCGGCGGAACGGGCGACAATCTGTTGACCGATCTGGGTACGATGGACATCAACGGATGTAAGGGCGCGCTCCTTCTTAGGCAGCCGAAGGCGGATGGGGATTTTTTTATCCAGTTCGTATCCTTTGGTCTGCTGAGTGAGAATACGGATCTGGTAACGGTCACGATCGGACTGGGACCGGAAGTGTCGGAGGATGAACAGTCAAAGGCCGTGGATTATCTGAAGACAAATATCGTAAATCTGGAATATGCATCTGCAGGAACCGGTGAAGCAAAAGCGGGCAACAAAGATCCGGAGACAAAGAAGATTCCGGAGGTACCGAAGGATGCAAAGGTATTCAACAATCACTCCTACAAGATATTCAATGAAGAAATGAGCTGGACGGAAGCCAAGAAGTTCTGCGAGGAACAGAAGGGACATCTGGCAACCATCACAAGCGCAAAGGAACAGGCATTTATCGATAATCTGAACAAGGATTCAGACGATCTGTGGATCGGCGGTTATCGTAATGATGATGACACAGTCTGGAAATGGGTTACCGGTGAGAAATGGGATTATACAAACTGGGGAGACGGTGAACCGAACAATTCCTCCAATGTGATCTCAAACGAAAATCGTGTGGCTATCTGGCCCAGCGATTGGAATGATCTGAATGAAAAGAGCTCGGAACAGAGCGGATTTGTCTGTGAATGGGACGGAGTAAGATAGGAAACGGAGAGACCGTATATGATTCGAATCGCCATATGTGATGATGATAAAAAAGACCGGGACATGATATATGAAATGGTATCAAGGGCGCTTTTCGATACGGAAGAGGCCATGATCCGTCAGTTTGAAAACGGGGATGCCCTGCTGGCGGAACTGGAGAAGGAACCACATTCCTTTGACCTTCTGTTCCTTGATATCTGTATGAATCCGGTGGACGGAATGGAAGCGGCTGATTACATCCGGAAGCAGAAACTGGATATGGATATCATCTTTATTACGAGATCCACCGAGTATGTTTACCGGGGTTATCAGTACAGGGCATATTCCTATATTATAAAAGACCGGATGAAGGAAGACCTGCCGGCGGAGATCCAGCGGTATTTTGATGAGGTTGTTACCAGTGAGGCATATTTAAATGTGGCTATCCTGGGGGAGACACACCGGATCCCGATCTCGTCTATCCGGTATATTGACAGTAACGGAAGAAAACTGACGCTTCATAAGAAAGACGGGGAGATCAGTTTCTACAGTAAAATGTCAGAGGTGGAGGATGCTTTGCTGCCGCATGGATTTCTCAGGATCCATCAAAGCTACATGGTGGCAAAATCCGAGATTCGCGTTCTGCGAAAGGAAGAGGTTGTGCTGGATGATATCGAGCTTCCGATCAGCAGGAAATATGCCGAAACCGTCCGGGAAGCACTGGAAGGATCCGGGAAATAAGCGGTGTACGTAAACCGTCGGGAGGATCCGGGAAATAAGCGGTGTACGGAAACCGGAAGTCAAAGGAAGATCAATGATGAAATGCATATCAAATGCATGAGTTTTCAGAATACAGGGGGTTGATAACCATGGATAAAAGAGAAACAGTATCTGTAACCAGAAGCTTTGCCATGAACCGTGATGACTGCGGAGCACTGATCGGGGTAAAAGGTGATCTGATCGGAAAATATGTCCGTTTTCAGGCAGGAGAGACCATGACACTCGGAAAGGACGCTTCCCGTTGTAATGTGGTCTTTTCGGACAGCAGGGTTTCCAGGGTTCATTGTGAAGTGACATATGACGGGAACAGAAAGAGATATGTGGTAACGGATCAGTCTTCAAACGGTATTATGACCGATTCGAATGAGAAGCTTGAAAAAGGAAAACCGACGGAAATCCTTCCGGGTACGCATTTGATGATCGGAAGTGTGGATAATGAGATCGTTCTCGGCTAAGGATAGAAACAGCATGGACTAGTATTAAAACCAGCATCGTCTAAGGGGAAATGCGGAATGTGGAATGACGAGGTTACAAATACAGAGGGGACCGGCTTTGATCAGACGAATGATCCGGGTGTGACCGTACAGGATGGCAGCTTTGGTCAGACAGCGGATCCGGGCGTAACCGTACAGGATGGCGGTTTTGGTCAGACAGCGGATTCCGGGTCTACCGTTCAGGGGACGGGATTCGGAATGTCAAAGTCAGGAAAAAGAAAAACAGATACAACCATCGGAATGGAAGTCGGGAGTGTTCTTCGGGAACGTTACCGGCTTGGATCCATTATGGGAGTCGGAGGCTTCGGGATCACCTATGCAGCGGAAGATCTTATGCTGGAACGGAAAGTGGCGATCAAGGAATATTATCCGATGGGTATCGTTGCCAGGAACAGTGACAAATCGGTACAGGTTATATCAGAGTACTATGCGGACAGCTTTGCACATGGAATTGACCGGTTTTTGCAGGAAGCCAGGGATGTTGCCAAGTTCTCAAACAATCCGAATGTAGTATCCGTTACGGATTTCTTCCGTGAAAACGGGACTGCCTATATGGTAATGGAGTACCTGAACGGACGGACCCTGAAAGAATACCTGGATGAAAATATGAAAGAGCAGGGTGGTATCAGCGGTGACCCCATGGTCTTAAGAGTCAGCTATGCCATGATGAAGATCCTTTCAGAGGTACATGAGGCAGGGATCGTTCACCGGGATATCGCTCCGGACAACATTTTCGTATGTGATGATTCAACGATTAAACTGCTGGATTTCGGTGCGGCTAAAACATACGGAGAGGAAATGGGAACCGCTTCCGTCGTGATGAAGCAGGGATATACACCGGTGGAGCAGTATTCCAGGGACGGGAAGATCGGTCCGTGGACGGATGTCTATGCATTCGGTGCAATGCTTTATTATATGGTGACCGGGACCCGTCCGCAGGAATCCATCGATCGTCTGATGGAAGACAAACTGGTCGAACCGAAGATATTAAATCCGGATGTTTCGGATCATATGAATCATGTGATCCTGAAGGCGATGGCGATCCGGTGGGAAGACCGTTACCGGGATATGGGCGAGCTGCGTGCGGATTTCAACAATCCGGCACAGACGAATCCCACTGTTACGAATCAGCCGGTACAGGTGAGTCCTGCTGTTACAAGTCAATCGGTGCAGATGAATCCCGTGGTCACGAATCAGCCGGTGCAGGTGAATCCCGGGGTTGCAAATCAGCCGGTACAGGGTGCAACGAAGAAAAAGGCAGGGATCAAAAAGAAGATTCTGATCACCAGTGCTGCGTTGCTCCTTGCGGCAGGCATCTTCTGCATTATATATTTTGCATTTATCAGACAGGATCCGAAACAGGAAACAACAGCCCGGGGGCAGGAAGGTACAACAGCCGGGGAACCGGAAGGAACAACCGAAGTGCCGGCAGGAACAACAGAGTATATACTCCTGAACGGAAAAGAAACACCCATCGCCGGAAAGGGTGTGGCAGAGGATTGCTTTTTCTGTAATTACAAATCGACGGAGAGCACATCATCAGGCCTTCCATATGAAGCGTCCGTGCGAAAACAGTTTTCCTATTCGCTGATCATTGACGGAAAGAAGTATTCCGAGCTTCCGCTTGCAGTCAGATTTGGACGTGGATTTGGACGTGACGCAGATGAATTCTCCCGTGTAGAGAGTTATCGGAACAGCGACAACAGCGCAAAGTATTATACGGCAAATCTCAGTTTTGTCCAAAAGGACTCTTCGACCATCGGAGGGAAACCCGGAGTCAGGCTTTGTGTTTATTCCATCGACGGAAATGTGATTCATTTTCAGGGAATCACTCCGTCAGGGGATTCATATAAGACGAACGATTTTTCAATTGATCTGGAGTATGAATTTAACGGATTTACACTTACTTTGTCAAAGGACGGAATGAAGGTTGATATGAATCCGGAAGAATTCTATAACCGGGAGACGATGCTGGAGCCGTTATATAACTTACGTGCATCGGTTTCATCAGAAGATCAGATATTTAAGGATTTGGTTGCTGTTGATAAGGAGAAAGGTGAAGAAAGTGCCGAGGTCATTTTTAAAGATGATTCCCGGGCTGTGAATCCGGAAATTGATATTTACGATGACGGGACCTTCCGTATGGCCTGGGCACAGCGTTCTACAAAGTTTGACGGAAAGGATAAGCGGTACCTGTCCCAGGAAGATATCAAAGGAGTATTGATCGGATATCAGGATACCGGAGCAGTTTTTGCTATTGACGGTAAAGTATATCTCTATCTGAACAAGAATCCGATCGTCGGATATTTGGATTTCATAGAAAAATAGAATACGGTCCGGATTATTTCCGGCGGCGAAAAGCAACCCGGAACAACCCGGGTTGCTTTAGTCTTATTACAGGTGCAAGGTGGTGACGGATCATGGCGCAGATAAAGGTAAGTGATCTCACATTTTCCTACGAGGGAACGGCGGATACGGTTCTGGAAAATGTGAATTTCAATATTGATACGGACTGGAAGCTGGGAATGATCGGCAGGAACGGAAAGGGGAAGACAACCCTGCTCCGGCTGCTGATGGGTGAATATAAAGCAGAGGGAAGCATTACAGCAAGTGTTCGTTTTGATTATTTCCCGTATCGGGTTTCGCCGGATGACATGAAGAAAACAGCGGAGGAGCTTAGAGAAAAATGGAAGCCGGGGGTGGAATCCTGGCAGGTGCTGATCCAGATGAACCAGATCGGTATGGATGCGGAGTGCCTGTACCGCCCGTTTGGAACTTTAAGCTTTGGCGAGCGTACCAGAGTGATGCTGGCGGTTCTTTTTGCAGCGGAAAATGAGTTCCTTTTGATCGATGAACCCACAAATCATCTGGACCGGGAAGCAAGAGATATCGTGAAGGATTTCCTTGGGAAGAAAAAAGGCTTTATTCTGGTATCCCATGATCGTGACCTTCTGGACGGAGTATGTGATCATGTACTGGTGCTGAACCGGAAGACGATCGAGGTGCAGGCGGGGAATTTCTCTTCCTGGTGGGAGAATAAGGAGCGAAGCGATGCATTTGCGGAAGCGGAAAATGAAAAGCACAGGAAAGAGATAGGAAAGCTTCGGGCAGCGGCGGACCGGAGCAATCGATGGGCCATTAAGAGTGAGAATTCGAAGATCGGTTACGATCCCATAAAGGAAACGGATCGGAATATCTCCAGCAGATCCTATATCGGAGCAAAGACGAAGAAAATGCAGTCCCGGGTAAAGTCCTTTGAAAAGAGGATTGACCGGGAGATTGAAGAAAAGGAAGGACTTCTGCAGGATGTGGAACGGGTGACGGATCTGAAACTTGAACCACTGCAATATCATAAGGAGGTTCTGGTCCATGCCATGGATCTTTCTCTTCGTTATGAAGGCGCAGAGGAACCGCTCTTTACCGGCCTCCGGTTTCAGGTGAGAAGAGGAGAACGTGTGGTTCTGTCCGGCCCCAACGGATGCGGGAAATCCAGCATCATAACCGCGATCCTGCAAAAGTCCCGTCAAAGCGGACAGACAGAGAAGCGTGAGAAGCGGGAGAACAGTGAGAGTAGTGAGAGCAGTGAGAACAGGAAATCGGATCTTATTGTATCAGGGACACTTGAAGTTGCGGGTGGACTGGTGATCTCCTATATCAATCAGGATACATCCTTCCTGAAGGGAACACTCCGTGAATTCTGTAAGGACAGGGGGATGAATGAAACCCTGCTGCTTGCGGTTCTCAGACAGCTGGATCTCGGCAGGGAACAGTTTACGAAGCCGATGGAGGATTTCTCGGAAGGACAGAAGAAGAAAGTACTGATCGCATCCAGTCTTATAACGCCGGCACATTTATATGTGTGGGATGAACCGCTGAATTATATCGACGTTTTCTCCCGGATGCAGATCGAGAAACTCATCCGCGATTTCCGGCCTACCATGCTTCTTGTGGAGCACGATGTCCGCTTCCGTGAGCAGGTTGCGACAGAGGTGGTAAGACTGGACGGAAACCCCATTGATTATTGATAATATGCCTTTGATATGGTACAATTAGAACTGATTATAATTCGATGAAATACAGGCAAAACAAGGGAAATCTTGTGACGCAAAACTACAGGGCCTAAAAGATTTTGAGTTCTATTGGCAGCCAGTTGCAAGGGCAAAGGCGCTCTTTTGGTTTTCGTTACTCGAAAACCGAAAGAGCCTTTTTTCATTCAGGAAAATTGAGGGGTTCATATGGCAGAGGGGAATAACAGGACTATCGTCAGTCTGGCGGAAGGTACCGTGCTGAAAGACAGATACCGTGTTGATCAGGTGATCGGCATGGGCGGATTCGGCATAACTTATCGATGCTGGGATCTGGCATTTGAAAGAATTGTTGCGATCAAGGAATACTATCCTTCAAATCTGGTGACACGTGTTGGAGGCGTAACGGTATCCGTTCTTACAGAAGAACTGGAAGATGAATACCAGCATGGTGTGAACCGTTTTCTGACAGAGGCAAGGGATCTGTTTAAATTCAGTAATAATCCCGGCATTGTCTCTATCTTTGATTTTTTCCGTGAAAATGAAACTGCATATATGGTAATGGAATACCTGGATGGTTGTACATTGAAAGAGTATCTGGACAACCGGAATGGCAGGATTGATGAGGCCATGGCGATTCAGGTTATTTTTTCATTGGCCGGAACAATGGATGATGTTCATGCGGCGGGGATGGTTCATCGTGATATATCCCCGGATAATATATTTATCTGCAGGGATCACAGAATAACGCTGATCGATTTCGGTGCTGCAAAGCTGAGTGAAGCCGTAAACCAGAGATCGGTATCCATCGTATTAAAGCATGGATATGCGCCAATCGAACAGTATTCCAGTTCCGGAAAAATCGGGCCGTGGACGGACATCTATGCATTCGGTGCATTGATGTACTATATGATGACCGGTCAGAAGCCTGCGGAATCGGTAGAACGTGTTGTTGAAGATAATCTGATCCCTCCGCGGAATCTGAATCCCAATATCCCGGACTATATGGAACGGGTAATGCTGAAGGCTCTTGCAGTCCAGGCAAAGGACAGATACCAGAACATGGGCGAATTGCAGGCGGATCTGCTTTCCGGCAGTCCGTCGAATGACGGCACAGGTTATAACACCGAAGCTTTCACGGGCGCAGGTACAGGATATGGCACCGGGACGGATGCAGGATATTATTACCGGGACCGGGAACAGGGAATGACCGAAACAAAGCCATGGACAGAGGTACGGGGACAGGTGGTAGGAGGTTCCTCAGGTCAGGGACCGGACGGAAGTTATCTATATGGTCAGGGACCGGACGGAGGTTTTTCGTTCGAAGAAGAGATAAAAGAGGAAACATCCGGTACTGTAAGAACAGGGGCACCGGAAAAGGTATCACTGATAAAAAAGCTAATGCTCATCCTGGCTATTGTTGCAGTGGTGGCGGGACTCGGCATTTTTTTCCTTAGCGTTTTCAGTTCAAATACACAGAAGACAAATACGGACACGGAGAATAAAGATACGTCCTCAACACAGGATGCATCAAAAGGAACCACGCAGGGAACTACAAAGAAGACCACCGAGGGAACAGAGCAGCCTTCTACCAAGGGGACCACACAGGAGGCAAATAATAATACGACGGAGGATAATAAGAAAGAGAAGAGTATTACAGGTAACGGAAAAAAGGTGGTTATAACCGCTTTTAATCAGGAACTGGGCACCCTGCTGGATGATTTCCTTTTCAGGGATTATCCGGAACTGAAGGATTATGTTGTTTATCAGAATGTAGGTCTTAACGGATCCTCGAAAGACTATATGGATATTGCAAAAAATGAGATCAGCGGGGGAGGAAGTGCATCCATAGTCTGTGTTGATTCCTGGGGGCTTTCTCAGGTGATAGAATCAGCACCTGCCCTTTCTTCCATCGGGTTTGATGAATCGAAATACAGGGACTCGTATGTTTATACGCAGAGAGAAGCATCTTCCAAGAATCGTGAGCTGAAAGCAGTTACATGGCAGGTAAGTCCCGGTATGCTGATCTACCGGTCGGATATCGCGTTGACGGTCTTCGGTACCTCTGAACCGGCGGAGATTGAAAAAATCTTTTCGGATGTGGATCATATGAAATCCGCATTTGCCAAACTGAAAAAAGCCGGATTCTATCCGATGTATTCAGCGCAGGATTTTATCAGGCCATTTCTGGAGCATGCAGATTCGCCCTGTTATCTGGACGGGAAGATAAATCCGGATGCCATGACAAAGGAAGGAATGGAACTGGCAAAGCAGTTTGCAAGTGCAGGCTATTTTAAAGGGGAAATTGAATGGTCAGAGGAATGGTTAAATTCCTTCGGAGATGATGTCTTTTGTTATTTCGGTCCACCGTGGCTTGTCGGTCAGATAGACGGTGGTACCATGGATGCTTATACGGATTCGGGAGAGTATAGCTTTTTTAATGTGATACCGTGTCCGAAAGAGATCCGGTACTGGCATTGGGGCGGTACGTATTATATGGTAACGGAGAAGGTTGATAATCCGGAACTTACTGCATTTATTCTTGAGTATATTTCCGGGAATGCTTCATTTATGAAGGCATATCTGGATACATATTCGTATGGAGGAGTCAACAATTCAAGTATCCAGGCCACATATCGTCCGTCGGTTGCGGCACTGGCCGGACAAAGCCCGCATTCTTATTATGATGTCGTTGCAAAAGGCATAAAGGGAACGAATTATGACTCAGTCTATGTTGACAGGGGCGTGGCAGCTTCGACCGATTATGCAAACGGAACAGCATCTTATGATGATGTCATCAGTTACATGGAGACAGGGCAATGATTCCCGTATACAAAAATTCTCACGACATATAACAATTCTTACAATATCACGTCGATAAATTACATGGGGCCGGATCACGGCATGGTTTAAAGCTATGATAGGAGCATAGAATGGTGATCCTCTATTATGACCGATGTAACGGATTTAAAATACAGAAAGTGATTTGGTATGATCAGATATAAACTTTTTACAAATCAGGGAACAAGAGAAAAGAATGAAGACAGTGTGGGAGAACTGGATCAGAACGGGCGTTTTTGCTTTGCTCTGGCAGACGGTCTGGGTGGACACGGAAAGGGTGAGGTAGCATCCTCCATCGCGGTCAGATCCGTCCTGCAGCTGTTTCATGAGGAAGGGGAAAAGGAAGATTTCCTGAGGGACAGTTTTTACTCCGCCCAGAACGAAGTGATGAAAATGCAGCAGCGTTCCTATGAGTTTGCGGATATGAAAACAACCCTTGTGACACTGCATGTGTCTGACGGATATGTACGATGGGGACACATAGGTGATTCCCGGCTGTATTATTTCTCCCATGGAAATGTAAAGCTCCGGACGCTGGATCACAGCGTCCCGCAAATGCTGGTAAAGCTTGGGGAGATCAGTGATAACGACATCCGTTTTCATGAGGACCGGAACAGGCTTCTGAAGGTGATCGGTTCGGAATGGGATGAAGAAGATTTCGATCTGGGCAAACGGATCCCGCTGAAAAACGGTCAGGTATTTCTGTTATGTACGGACGGTTTTTGGGAATGGATCGATGAAACGCAGATGGAGTTCACACTGAGACAATCCGAAAGTGTTGAGCAGTGGATGAACTCGATGGTTGAGATTGTAACAACACAGGGCAGCGGAAGTCAGATGGATAATTTTTCCGCGATCGCTGTATGGGTAACAAAGGAGTAGGGTATGGACCGACGCTGTATGAATTGCATGAATGTGTTCCATATTCCGGAAGGGCATGAGAATGAGAGAAACGTATGCCCTTTTTGCGGATTTTATGAGGGTACAGCGAAGGGTAACTATCTGGTTCCGGGAACGATCCTGAAGAATCGCTATCAGGTGGGAACCGAGATTGGTCGCGGCGGATTCAGTATCGTATATAAGGCGTGGGATTTCTACAGTAATGAGATCGTGGCGATCAAAGAATTCTTCCCCACAAATATGGTGAATCGCCGGAGCGGGGAAACCAACATCATCTATTTTGACGAGAAGTTTGTGGAACACAGGAATCATTTCATAAAAGAAGCACGAACCATGGCGCAGTTCCGTGACTGTGAAAGCATAGTTAAGGTTACGGATTTCTTCGAGGAAAATGTAACCGCCTACCTGGTCATGGAATATCTGTGCGGGAAAACCCTGAAAGACAAGGTGGAAACGGAAGGCGTTTTTTCGGAGGATGCATCACTTTATATCATCGACAGGGTGATGAACGGCTTAAGACAGATGCACGCCGTAAATGTGATCCACCGGGATATCAATCCGGCAAATATTTTTCTGACGGAAAACGGAGTGAAGATCATCGATTTCGGTAACTGCAGACTGTCAGATTCACCGGATGAGCTGGACCGTGAGATCATCGTTACACCGGGATATGCCCCGGCGGAACAGTATTCTTCTCCCGATTCCCAGGGACCATGGACAGATGTATATGCGGTATCGGCAACAATGTATTTTATGCTGACCGGAAGGAAACCCTCCGAACGTTTCGGGGATCAGGGAGACCGGGAAGATGAACTGATCCCGGTAAGAGAACTGAATCCATATGTCAGTGAAAGGGTGAATAATGCCATCATGCGAGGTATGGTGGTTGAATATACCCAGCGGTTAAAATCCATTGACCAGCTGGAGGATGCGTTACTGAACAGAACCATTTTATCACCGGAAGAGGAAGATAAGAGGAGAAGAAGAAAACGGGCAATTGTGGCTTCTTCCATCGGTGCACTGTTTCTGATCGGAGTCTTTGCTGCCATGATGATCCTGATCTCCAGGCGTCTCTCCGCGGACATTACCGTATGGATCGCCTATGAGGGAGATGAAAAGGCGGCGAGGGAAGAGTTTGATGCGGTTTCCGAGATGTTCAGGATCAACAATACCGGAGTGAATTTAGATGTCAGAATGATCCCAAAGGAGAATTTTGCGGAAGAGATACAGAAGGCTGAGCAGAGCGGAAAGATGCCTACCGTATTCATGTCGGACGATCTGGATGCGTCCCTGCTGAAACATGCCGGTAAGCTTGACGGAGTTTATGATGAACTGGCGGACGGGTACTATCTGCTGGATGAATACAGGAAAGAAAATGCGGGAAATCTGGTTCAACTGCCCATGGGATATGATGTTCCGGTTGTGTATGCTGCCAGATCCGATGAAGTGGAGCTGTCCGGGATCGATGCGCTGGCGAAGGATCATGCCGGGAAGTATTACATTTCCACGGATGATCTGGGCATGTACCTGAATTCCTACGGAGGAGACTGCCGGTATCTGGACCGGTTAACGCTGGATGGGAAAGCCCGTGATATGGTTGATTCCCTGGTGAAAAGCGAGAATAAATCCGATTCGGATCAGAAGGCGCTTGCCCGTTTCAAATCCGGCAAGGTCAGTGTTTTCCTCGGAGGAGTGAATGACTGGGAAGCCTTTGGTGATCTGGAAGGTCGTTATGACGTGAAACCCATTTCTTCTTCCGGGATCTACGCAAAGGCTGTGAACTGCTGGAGCATCAGCGATTCAGCTACGG
>CADBOV010000313.1 GCA_902796385.1 uncultured Lachnospiraceae bacterium | reverse complement strand
GCGCAGCGCCTGTGACATAAGGCGGGCCTGCAGGCCTACAACGGAATCACCCATCTCACCATCGATCTCTGCCTTCGGAACCAGTGCGGCAACCGAGTCGATTACCACAACGTCCATAGCGCCCGAACGCACCATGGTTTCCGTGATCTCCAGTGCCTGTTCCCCGTTATCCGGCTGGGAAATGTACAGATTATCGATATCCACACCGATATTCCGTGCATAAACAGGATCCAGTGCATGCTCCGCATCAATAAACCCGGCGATCCCGCCCATCTTCTGCACTTCTGCAACCACATGAAGTGCTACCGTTGTCTTACCACTGGACTCCGGTCCGTAAATCTCTATCACACGTCCTCTCGGCATGCCTCCGATACCAAGCGCGATATCCAGACTGAGTGAGCCGGTCGGAACTACTTCTATGTTCATATTTGCATTTCGGTCTCCCAGCTTCATAACCGAGCCTTTACCGAACTGCTTTTCGATTTGTACAAGCGCAGCATCAAGCGCTCTTATCTTGTTCTCGTCTGCCATAGCAACCTCCTGATACAAACGTATGTTCGTTTTTTATAATCTTATACTGTTTAAGCGGAAATGTCAACCGAAAAAAAGAAAAATAAGAAAAAAACAGAATAGAGATGATTTGCGATTGCCATTATATCATATTTGATTTTCGATTGCCATTCCTTTATAATCATTTTGAAAAATCAGACGATACAGGAGCCTTCTATGTCCGTTTTGGGAATCATAAGTGAATACAACCCCTACCACAAAGGTCATGCATATCTTCTGGAAAATGCAAAGGAAATGACCGGAGCGGAATTTGCCGTTTCCGTGATGAGCGGCTGTTTTTCCCAGCAGGGTCTGCCCATGGTACAGGATAAGTACCTTCGTGCCTCTGCCGCCACGGCATCCGGGATCGACCTTATCTTCGAGCTTCCTGTTCTCTTTGCGACCGGAAGCGCCCGTGATTTTGCCGAGGGTGCGGTCTTTCTGACGGACCGCCTCGGAATCGTCGATTTCCTTTGTTTCGGAGTGGAAACCCCGGACGAACACGCATTTAACGAAGCTGCACAATGTATTCTGGAGGAGCCCGACCGGTACCGCGACGTGCTTCTTTCCGGGCTGAAGAACGGTAAGAGTTATCCTGCCGCACGTGAGGATGCCCTCACCGCAGTTCTCGGCGAGTCCGTACGCTCCCTGGTTCAGAGCCCCAACAACATCCTGGCACTGGAATACCTCATTGCCCTGAAACGTTTCGGAAGCCGGATCAGACCCTGTCTTATAAAACGGAATACGGATTATCACGCGGGACAGTCTGCATCTGCCACCACGATCCGGAATCATCTGTCTTCCTTATACGAAGCAACCGATCCCGTCCGGGAAAATGATGCGGAATCCTATCTGAAGGAACAGCTTCCGGGCGGCGCATTTTCCGCGTACTGCCCTGTTGCTTCCCGTATGATCCTTTCCCCGTCTGATCTGATGCCCTATCTGGCAGCCCGGATCCTGGCTCTTCCGGAAGATTCTCCCCAGGAAGAACTTCCGATGGGAATGACGCCGGAAATGTATCACCGCTTAAAGAAACTCCCTCTGCCATCCACATACGAGGAACTGGTGGACGGAATGAAACGAAAGAATGAAACCCGCGGACGGATCACCCGCAGTCTTCTGCACCTGCTCCTCGGATTAAAGGAAAAGGACCGCATTACATTTTCTAATGAAGGCTTCTATCTGAACCTGCTGAGTGCCAGAAAAGAAAGCACGCATCTGCTCCGTTCCGTCGAAACGCTTTCCGTGATCACAAGGAAAGCCGCGTATGCTCCGGAAGGAGAACGGGGGAAACGTATGTGGGATCTGGATCTCACTGCTTCCAGACTATACAGCCAGCTGCTTTTCTCCGCCCACGGAATCCGTCTTCCGGATGAAATGCAGCGTACACCGGTCATTTTATAAGCTGTTTCACGCACAGATCAAAAGAGTCGTTTTTACGGCTCTTTTTTTGTTTCTCCGTAAAAAATTACATCGGATCCTGAAAAAATTACATCCCGAAACTTTTTTCTCACCAATGGATTATGATGTAACTACAAACAGCAAAACAAACAAAAACAAAACAACCAAAAAACAAAAAAAGACCGGTGAACCGGATCGATAAGGAGGTACGAAATATGGAAGCAAGAACAAATCAGTACGCAGCAGCAGGTACAGTGACTAATAAAGCAGTAAAGACCGAAAAATCAAAGGTAAGTGAAATGGGATTCGTCGGATCCATCCTGATGGCAGTCAGTTGTTTTCTGGATTACGGTATCGCCACGATCAAGCAGACCGGCAAATCCGGAGGAACAGAAGGCTTCACACTTAAGCAGCTGAACAAAATGCAGGCTGAATCCTCAGACGAAAAGTTTGTCAAGAATATTGCCACTTATTTCATCATCATCGCAGTCGTAGGTCTCGTTCTCTCGCTGGCAGATCAGGGCGTCGGTCTTCTCATCGGCGGTATCGTAGGCGCGATCCTTCAGTTTAAGATCAGCGGAATTATCTTCAGTGAATCCTCCGGATCCTATCAGTTCTACAGCATCCTGGACAGAGTCAACTGGGAAATGTCTAAAGGAATCGGCTACTATCTGATGTTTGTCGCCATCGGTCTTCTCATCATCGGCGGACTTGCTTCCATCGGTGAGAAGGAAAACAATAAGTAGCAGGTATAAATCAAAAAAGCAATACTTAAAATACTACATAAAAGGAAATATAATTCAAAAAGAACAGCGCCGCAGGATCACCCGCGGCGCTGTTCTTCATTCTTTTTTTACCGGGCCGTTACGTCCCGATATCATTTATACGAATCTGTTGATCCGCCCCGGTTCATTACTCATCGAGGAAATCGTCATCTTCGTCATCATCAAAATCACCGTCAGCATCGAAGTCGTCATCTTCATCCGGATCATAATCATCATCTTCTTCATCATAATCATCGTAATCCTGTGATGCGGAAGAAAGCTTCTGTGCTGCGTAGGACGGCTGAGCCTCCGGAACCGGCTGAACCGGAGCTGTTCCGGTCAGAAGTCCGATGCTGGCATCCACTTCACTCATATTTGTCTCAAGTGTAAATACGCTGTTTTCCAGGCTGTCAACCAGATTCTTATAATTCTCGCGGTCAGCCTCAAGGGTTGCAGCAAAGAAATCTCTCATGTCGGAAAGCTTCTGTCTTGTATAAGACATTGCACCCAGACGTACCTCATTTGCTTCTGCATTTGCATCTGCCAGGATACGGTCTGCTTCCTGTCTTGCAGCATCCAGGATCTCATTTGCGCGGATGTTGGCAAGCTCTGTGATATGGTTGGAATCAACCAGTCGATTTGCTTCATTTACAGACTCTGAAATAATCGCGTCTGAACGGGTTCTTGCTGATGCAAGGATAGCCTCCTTATTGCGCATGATCTTCTTGCAGCGTTC
>CADBOV010000312.1 GCA_902796385.1 uncultured Lachnospiraceae bacterium | reverse complement strand
ATTCAGCTTCACGAACAGGCAACCGAAACAGACAAGGCTTATGGGGTCAGCGGATGGGCGAAATTCTTCAAGGCAAAGATCTGGGAGGAGATAAAAAAGATGAGTGAGAACAATGCGGTTCTTTACAGCGCCGCGGTAACAGCAGCAGAATTGTGTGCGGATCTGAAGGCGCGGGAGATCATTGAACGGCGGGAGGATCAGATACGCCGGGAACGGACCAATGCACTTCAGGCGCAGATGCTGATTGAGGAACGGAAGCAAAAAGAGAAAGCGCTGCGTGAGAAAGAGGATGCGCTTCACCAGAAGGAAGAAGAACGTAAAAAGCGAATCGAGGCAGAGAAAGAACTGGCGGTATTACGGAAGCAGCTGGCAGAATTGAAGGCGGTTAAGCCGTAGTATCGGCTCACCTGTGAAACAAGTGACGGTACCTGCAACTAAATTGTGAAGAGGAGAATTTATGACAGTTCCGATCAGGGTCAAGAAGAAATGCCGTGTATGCAAGTCTGTTTCTGAGCAGAGCGTTCTGGTAAGTACGAGTCGTTTTGGGGTACCGGATCTGGATACGAGACCACCTGAAATGATGAGATCCAGTATGATCTGGTGGGTACAGGAGTGTCCTGTCTGTGGGTATACAGCATCGGATATAAGCGCCAGAACTACAGTGACAAAAAGCTTTCTGAAAAGTGAAAGATATGTTTCCTGTAATGGACTGAATTTCAAATCAGGTTTAGGAAAGATGTTTTTCAAAGCTTTTCTTACATATGTGCATTCCCGGCAGTGGGAAAAAGCTTTCAAGGCTGTTCTTTCTGCGGCGTGGGCTTGTGATGATGACAGTGATGTGGCAAATGCAGTCATTTGCAGGAAATATGCGATAAAGTGCATGGGAAAGCTGCCAACAGATGACACACTGAAAATAGTAAAAGCTGACCTCATGAGACGGGCAGGACTGTTCAGCCGGGTAATATCGGAATACGAACATTTTCGTTGCGAAGACAAGACGCTGAACCAGGTCGCCAGTTTTGAAGTCGAAAAGTCGAGGGAAAAAGACGCCAGGTGTTATACCCTTGATGATGTGAAAAAGCGATTTACTGACAACTCGTTCAATTAATGAAAGTTCCTTAGCGTCGTTTTGACAAAGAATCTCGGAACCGTGGAAGTGCAGAAGCGTTTTTTCTGTGGGAATCAGGGAACAGACGAGAAAAATCGGAGAGAACAGGCTGAAGCAAATAAAGCCGGACAGAGGAGGAAAATCCTTCCCTGTCCGGTCTTTTTGAATTCAGGGAGAAAAGCACAGTTGAAAACAAATTTACATACAGACCATGTTATCGTAGTGCCATCAAGAAAAACAAAAGCAAAACGAAAGCAGAACAAAACAATTTCAAAAGGGAGGACTTAACATTATGAAGAACATGTTCAAAAAATGGAGTATCATCGCAGCATTTGCTATGACGAGTTTATCTGGTACCGTTGGAATGAAGGCAGCTCCGGTTTCCGCAATGACCTGCACTCAGACCCGTTATTCCAATGTAAGCCAGGGGTATCTGGCACTTCGTACAATGCCTTGTTACGATGACAGAAACGTAATCTATGAGATCTGGGCGAATGGGACTCAGCTTAATATGACGGGTGAATATTCCGGGGATTATGGCTATTGTTACTGCCCTGCGGCCAATGCTTATGGATGGGTAAATGTCAAATACACGACAGAAGGCAGCAGAACAAGTTCCACAGGCGGCAACTGCTCACATAATGGAGCATCTGCTTTCCAGACCCGTTATTCCAATGTAAGCCAAGGCTATCTGGCACTTCGTACGAGACCTTGCTACGCTGACAACAACATTATCTATGAGATCTGGACGAATGGGACTCAGCTCAACATGACCGGCGAATATTGCGGGGATTATGGCTATTGTTACTGTCCCGCCGCCAATGCTTACGGATGGGTAAACGTGAACTATACAACTTTATAACAGCAGCTTCATAAGAAAATATGCTTCAAAACAAACAGACCTGAAAAAAGAGCAAGTATGAAAGGAGAAAGAAAATGGAATCAAAGGTAATGATTGGAAAGATCAGCGGAATCGCAGCCGGGATCATGGCAGTAATCAGTGTTTTTGTACCTATAGAAGCAATGAGGGGGATGCCTAATGTAAATGTAAGCCTGATGGATGCATTCAAAGAGTATAGTGAAGCCAGGATGGCAGTTCTTGCACTGATTGCAGCTGCGGTGATTGCACTTGCCGGTGTTTTGATGGAAAAGAACAGGTTACTTTTATTCTCTTTTATTCTGATACTTGTTCCTTTCATCATCTTCTTAAACGATCTTTCTACGGACCACAGCGTTCAGGCGGCATCGGGATTCTATTTGATCGTCGTTGCAGGTATCCTTGCCGCTATTGGCGGCATAGTTGGAAATCAGTGAGTCATGGGGACGGTTCTCGCTGACTCATTCGGTATGAATGAGTCAGCGAGAACCGTCCCCATGACTCTTTCGACAAAATCTCTTATTGTATAGAAAACAACTTCTGTGTTAGTATTTGTACAGGCATATATCCGGATAATACGCCTGATCATTTCTTCGGCTGTATAATGGCAGTACTGTTTTATCAGGGCTTCCATCATACATTCGAAGAAGAGTACCAAGGGGGTATTTTCGGATGTGTGAATCGACAAATTTCGACAAAGATTTCCCGAAATCGGGGAAGCTGGATTTTCCATTTACGAATGATGGGTTTGTGAAATTTCTTATGCAGAGGAATCCGACTGCGCTGAGATCTTTGATCTGCGGAGTGCTTCGGATCGAT
>CADBOV010000311.1 GCA_902796385.1 uncultured Lachnospiraceae bacterium | reverse complement strand
GCATCTACGATGTCATCATAGGTTCCCGCATAGATCTTCATGGGCTTTGCGAAGGGAACACCATGGCTGATATCCATCGCCTCACCTTCTGCCCTGCTATGATCCACATCGATCAGAACAAGCTCCTTGAAAAGTCCTGCCTGCATAAGTGCAAATGCAGCAGAGGAACCTACAAATCCACAGCCGATAATGGCTGCTTTCCGGATATTTACATTTTTCTTAACCGTATTCTCGCGAATCTTCTTCATATAACCCTCTCTTTCCTGACTGATTTTTCCCTTGTAATCCTTATCCGGACCTGTCCTTTTCCCTTGCGGCTTTGATCCGGAAGCCTTCTTCTTTTCCATATCTCCTGTCCGGAGACCTTCTCTTTATGCGTCTTCAACCGATGTCGTTAATCCCGTTCCGGAATGTGTGCCACATGCTGCAATATACACCAGCACATCATCATGAGTCCGAATGAACCCATACATGCCGTGAAATCCGTGATCAGGTAATTCTTAAACAGTCTCAGGATCCACCCCAGAACCCAGAACACCATGGGATTGATCAGGATGAACCACTTGGGGATCCTGAGCCTTCCGTTCCACACCTGATACATATACGGTACGGAGGTACAAACGATCATAAGGATCGACAATACATAGAACGGTATGGAAATGTAGAAGAACACATCATCCACCACCGCCAGCATATCCGCCCCCATCAGCGATGTGGAATATAACTTCTTATACAGGATCGGAAGTATAACACCCTTTACACGTAAAAAGAGTGATGCAACGATCGTAGCTGTTCCTCCAAGTTCGAAGACCTGAGCGGCCCGAATGCTCCACGGATCTCTTTTTCTCCGGGTCAGCTTCATCTGCCGTATCATTTCCTTCATTCCGACATAAACCAGGAAAACCGCAACGCCTGCGATCAACACAGCCGCTTCATATCTCCATGCGCCGGCCTTGGCCCAATTGCTCTGAACAATCCCGTTTGAGGAATTTCCCTTTCCGCATGCTCCGATCAGCCAGTCGCTGATCATAAGCAGTGCAAAACCCATCATTCCAAGAACAAGATTATGCATCACCCCATGTTTATTTTTCATCTTGAACTCCTTCATCACAAATTATAGAATTTGTCATGCTTTCTTTAGTCAAATTATGTCATCTGCACACACATATATCATACTCTTTCCGTTGTTTTCGGTCAATCAAAAAATGCCCGTTTCAGGGCATTTTTTGTACGGTATTTCTTTATTTCATGATCAGTTCCGTCACATGATCCGCGGCCTCTTCCAGCGTATCTTCGCCCACAAGCGTGTAGGTAAGAAGAACGATCAGGTCATCCTTCCGGATGGCAAACTGAACCCTCGTTCCTTCCTGCTCCGTCGCTCCGGGGATCTCGGTCATTGCATAAACCTGACCCAGATAGTTCACGTTCTTTACCTCAACGTCTTTCATGTCCCGGACGGAGAGTTCCAGATACTCATGCGCTGTCATACTCTTCATATAATACAGCTTCGGATTGATATAGGACACGATCAGATTCGAGCCTGTATCCGACTTATATGCGATGGCACAGGTCATGGTCTTGACCGAATACGGACTTACGACTCCGTACCAGAGGTCATTTACTTCATCCTCCGTAAGACCGGTAGCTTCAGCAACCGCCTTCGCATCATAGAGTCTCCACAGTCCTTCTCCGCGGATAGCCAGTCCGACAAACGGATTATAATACGAACCGTTTTCATAGGAACCGGCAATGGTGGTCTCAGTCGACGGAGGCGTTTCCAGATCGGATGCCTTGACCGGATCTCCCTTGGAAAGTCCGGAATCCTCCACATCGCCGTTCTTCTCGGCCTCTTCCGTGGTTTTGTCACCTTTTCCTTTTTTCGTATTCTTTTCTTTTGTGACCACTTCAGTATTGAAGGTTGGTGATACATACTTCTCTTCCGGTTCTGTTTCACCGCAGGCTGAAAGCCCCATCATAAGAGCGGCCACAACTAACAAAGCTGAGATTTTCCTTTTGCTCCGCATCTTTCCCTCCATACTGTCACAGGATTCCTCCTGTTTCTTATCACCCGGAATCCGTACTTTACTTTTTCTCCTTGGAAGACTTTGTATCTTTTGCGTCCTTTGAAGCTTTGGAATCTTTCTCTTCCTTTGTTTCTTTTGTTTCTTTTGTTTCTTTTGTTTCCTTCGGCTCTTCCTTAATCTCTGCAGCTCCGGCCTTCTCTACTTCTGCGATGGCACGCTTATGCATGGGGATACGGCAGTTCTTATTGTTACCGAACTCAACGATTACAGTGGACTCATCAACGATATCCAGGATGGTTCCGAAGAAGCCGCTGGTGGTCATGATATTATCTCCCGGCTCCAGTGAACTCTGAAGTTCATCCTGCTTTTTCTGCTGCTTCTTCTGCGGCCGGATCATCAGGAAATACATAAGTCCGATAAAGAACACCAGATAAGCTACGATCATGAGAATGCTCATACCGCCGCCGCCCTGTTGTCCCTGGTCTGCACTACCGGTAGATGTAAGTACCAAGAATGTGTTCATATTAATAATCTCCTTAACCTATAATAAAAAATACGTTTCCTATATTACTTTATTTTAATGAAAAGTGCAAGCAACATTTCAACGGATTCCCTTAAGATTTTCCAATGCAGTATTCTTAAAGGATTCATAACGGTTTTCACGGATCGCCAGACGGATTTCTTCCATCAGATGATTGTAGAACCAGAGATTATGAAGCACCGCAAGCCGGAGTCCCAGCATCTCGCCCGCCTTCAGCAGATGCCGCATATACGCCCTGCTGAAACGCCGGCAGGCCGGACAGCCGCATCCTTCTTCGATCGGCCGCTGATCCTTTTCATAGCACTTATTCTTCAGATTTAACTTGCCGAAATGGGTATAAACCTGCCCATGTCGTCCGTTCCTTGTGGGATAAACGCAGTCAAAGAAATCCACACCGCGGTCCACTGCCTCCAGAATGTTCTCCGGTGTTCCGACTCCCATCAGGTAAACCGGTCTGTCCTGGGGAAGATGCGGTATCGTCACATCCAGGATGTGATACATTTCTTCGTGGGTTTCTCCCACCGCCAGTCCGCCGATGGCATAACCGGGCAGGTCCAGTTCCGAGATTCTTTTGGCATGATCGATCCGGATATCATCGATCACACCGCCCTGGTTGATCCCGAACAGATACTGCTCCGGATTTACGGTCCCCGGCATCTGATTCAGTTCCTCCAGTTTTGTCTTGCACCGGAGAAGCCAGCGATACGTCCGGTCAACCGAAGGCTGGATATAGGCTCTGTCCGCCTTTGCCGGAGGACATTCATCGAAAGCCATGGCTATGGTGGACCCCAGATTTGACTGGATGGTCATACTCTCTTCCGGTCCCATAAAAATCTTTCTTCCATCGATATGGGATTGGAAGGAAACCCCCTCCTCCCGGATGGCACGAAGCTTGGCAAGCGAATAGACCTGGAAGCCGCCCGAATCCGTCAGGATCGGGCCGCGCCAGGTCG
>CADBOV010000310.1 GCA_902796385.1 uncultured Lachnospiraceae bacterium | reverse complement strand
GTGCTCCTCCAGAATGTCCAGCAGTCCGGATGCCAGGGCCCGCTGATATTCTTCCTTCGTATAATCGTTATACTCGCCGGCCTTTACCTTCTTGTTGAACTCTCCGATACAGTCAACCGCATCATCGTGGCTGTCATTCAGAATGTTGATGGGATGAATGGTCACATCCACATAGTAGATGCCGTTTTCCATCCGGGCTGCTGATACGGAAAAGCGGATCTTGCTGTAGATCAGTTTTGCAACGTCCGTCATACGCGGGGCCATCTCCGGATCATTTGCGATATCCAGTCCGTAGTAACGGATCAGGTTGTTCGCCAGCCGGGATGCATTCTGCAGATAGAGTGCTTCCGCATCGGATTCATTTACGCCGGTGGTCTTTATGTATTCATCCGAGGTACCGAGATAGTTAGCGGTGATCAGAGACTGCACATAACTCTGGTACTGGGTTTCTTTACTTTTTCCACAGCCTGCAAGAAGCAGGGAGATCATGACGATCATCAGCAGACTGATCAGATATTTCTTCTTCATTGGTTCCTGTATCCTTCCCGTTGCTTCATTTCCGAGATTTCTCCACGGCATATTGTATCATACTTCGGCAGATAGGACAAGAATTTGGGGGTCCCTGTTTTTTTTGTGGAATGAAAAAAAATCAGGTGCATTACATAGGCGAATGTGATATACTTTTTAAGCGGAGATAAGAACCTTATGACGGTTAATTCGGTTAGATAAAGATAGAAAGGGGTCTATGAAAATGGATTTTGAACTGAAAACGGTATCGTTCGGTGGATATGATAAAAAGGCGGTTGAGACATATATTACTGAGATGCAGACTGATTATGAAAATCAGATCGCACAGCTGAAGGAAACAACGGCAAAACTGGGTGAGACGGTCGACAGCCTCAGAAAAATGCGTGAAGTAAATATGAATGAGTCCAAGGCTACAGTGGATAATCTGAAAACCGCAAATACGGATCTTCAGGACGAGCTGGATTCACTTCGTGCACAGTTGGCAGATTACCGTGCAAATCAGGAAGATTACAAAGCGAAATATGAATCGGTCAGCAACGTTGCGCTGGATGCGCAGATCCGTGCAGATCGTCTTGTTCGTGATACAGAGCATGAATGCGAGAGCAAGCGGAATGAAGTTGCCGCAGAGCTCGAAAAGATGATGGAAGAAACACATAATCAGTGTGAAGAGCTGAAGGCTACAACCCAGGCTGACTGCGCACGTCTTACGGAAGAGACGGCACAGTCCTGCAAGGAGAAGAGAGAAACTACAGATGCAGAGTGCGAGCGTCAGCGTTCCACAACAAGCTATGAATGTGCAAACCAGAAGCTGAACACGGAAACCTATTGTGAGAATCTTCGGAACAGCACAGAGTCCGAGTGCGAAACGCTTCGTGCCAATACGGAAGCTGAGTGTGAGAAGCTGCGTACGGAGACAGAGGCTGCATGTGAGGAACTGAAGCAGAAGACAAGAGATGAAGTTCATATGACACGTACACAGGTTAAGCGTGAGTGCGAGAGTATCAGTGACTTTGTTTCCCAGCTTCAGATTTCCGTAGAAAATGTAGTAAGCGCTGTTAAGAAGACAAAGGAAATGACAGACGGGGCTTTCGGTGATCTGAATCAGTAAGGGGTCAGAAGACAGAAGGTATTTGGACGAAAAAGCAGGGAGTGCGTCCCTGCTTTTCGGTTCAAAGGGGGTGAAGGCTTGGATCGGACAAGAGAATATCTGACAAATGCGCTTGAGAAGGTTAAGTGCTGTGTTGTCGTAATGAAATATACCAAGGATGAGCCGGTCAGCCGGACAAAACTGGATTTCATTTCCGAAAATGTACAGCAGATGGGGATGAATCTGGCAAGTCTGAAGGGAGGCTTCCGTCTCCCGAAGGATTATATCCACCCGGAGGACCGGAACGGTTTTATTGACGCGGTGTCCATCGCGGCAGAGACACAGACGGATTTTACCTACCGCGTGCGGCTGGTAGGAGATGACGGTGTCATCCGGAACGTGGATGTGACATCGGAGTACATTGATCTGGATGCGGATTATTATCTGATCGAATACATTTTCCATGAGATTGTTGCTCCCGTCGGTGGAAATGCGGCAGCGGCGAAGAAGTCATCTTCCACACCGCAGAAGCTGACGAAGGAGATCTTCTCCGAGGAAGAACTGGGTGAACTGTTCGGTCTGTTTGCAAATGCTTACGGGCTTTATTCCACCGTTGTGGATTTGGACGGACGTTCCCTGCTTCCGCCGGTGGGACCGGAGGCTTATCTCGGACATTATTATGATATGTTTGAGCGTCCGGAGAATAAGGAACTCTTTGAGGGGATCAAGCGGGCTGCCATCACGCAGGATGATGCGGTTTATATGGAACTGGGATATGCGAATCCGGACAGCCGGGTTTCTGCGGTTGCCCTTATGATCAATGGCGTGCATCTGGCTACATGGATGCTCTGCTCCCATGATAAGACACAGACGGCAGCGCTCCGGCTTGCATCAAGGGAACAGTACCGGCTGGGTAAGCTGATCTCCCTGTTCATCCAGAAGACCGCGCTTTCCGGAAGACGGTCCGAGCGTGAAAAGGAAATTGAATATCAGCTGGCATTTGAGAAAAAGCAGAAGAAGGTTCTGGCAGAACTTCAGGATGTGATCCGACAGGAAGGTGTAGATAACATACAGATCATTCTGAAGGAAGCAAAGGATGTGCTGCAGGCGGAATATGCATTCCTGATGCGTAAATTCAAGAAATCCGATGTGACGGAACGGATCAGTTCCTACGCAAGCACCAACGGAAAAGAGCCTCTCGAGGTCAACTTTGACGCATTCAATGACGAAGAACGGGAGAAGATCGCCGATGAAGGCTATGTTGTGGATCAGACAACCATGACAAACCGGATCCGCGTAAGTGTATTCCAGGGATTTTCCAGAGCAGCGATCATCATGCCGGTTTATGTGGGGACGGAGCTTCTCGGCAAGGTGGTATTCCTTGAAACGGAAAGGGAAAGAAGCTGGACCGAGTCGGAGATACATTTTGCAAGACTGATCGGTCGTATGATCGGTGAAACAATAGAGTATAAGGAGAATCTGGGAATCCGGAAGAGTTCCGGACGGGAACTCCTGGAGGTATTCCATCAGCTCACCATCAATGTATTTGTGCGTGATGATGAGACGGGAAAGGTGCTGTTTTCGAACAGGGCACTGAACAACCATTTGGGAATGGATTTTGTAGGCATGGATTCCAGACGGATCGTGCCGGAGGGGAAAGAAGAATTTGAAAGCTACCCCAGCACGCTGCATGAAGAAGCAGCGCAGTCCAACGGAGTCCGGAAATGGCGTCGTTATATCGATGAACTCGGCGGGATTTACGATGTTACGGAGATTCCGATGGAGTGGCTGGATGGAAGTCCTGCCACGGCGGTTCTTCTCAGGATCGCACAGGATTAAGCCGCATGAAACGGAGCGGATGCTCCGGAAGCTGACTTAGGAGGATTTAAAATGGCAAGCGCAGATATCGGAATTGATCTGGGTACTGCAAGTATTCTGGTTTATGTGAAAGGGAAAGGCGTTGTACTCCGGGAACCCTCGGTGGTAGCGTATGATAAAGACCTGGAAAAGATTGTTGAGATCGGAGAGGAAGCCCGGCTTATGCTGGGACGTACCCCCGGAAATATCATCGCGATCCGTCCGCTCCGTCATGGTGTCATTTCAGATTATACAACCACTGAAAAAAT
>CADBOV010000309.1 GCA_902796385.1 uncultured Lachnospiraceae bacterium | reverse complement strand
TCAGGGATTCCTGCATACAGTTTGCTCCTGCCGGCTCCACACCGATCACCTTGATGTCCTTGTTCAGCATCTTTGCAAGTGTGGAAACACCGGTAGCAAGTCCGCCGCCTCCGATGGGAACCAGAATGATATCCACGAAGGGAAGCTCCTTCAGGATCTCCATGGCAACCGTACTCTGGCCGGTTGCAACCTGCAGATCATCAAAGGGATGAATGAAGGTATACCCCTTCTCTTCTGCCAGTTCCAATGCATATGCACAGGAATCATCATACACATCTCCGTACAGGATCACCTCAGCCCCGTAGGACTTTGTGCGGTTCACCTTGATCAGGGGTGTGGAAGTCGGCATAACGATCGTTGCCTTCACACCGTAAGCCTGTGCTGCATATGCAACACCCTGGGCATGATTTCCGGCAGATGCTGTGATCAGTCCCTTGGAGCGTTCCTCCTCCGTCAGCTGGCTGATCTTATAATATGCCCCGCGGATCTTATAGGCGCCGGTCACCTGCATATTTTCCGGTTTCAGATAAACCTTGTTTCCTGTAAGATTGCTTAAGAACCCGCTCTCGATCAGATTCGTTGGGCGAACCACCTTCGATACGATCTCATAAGCCTGTTCACATTTTTCTCTTGTGATCTTATCCATATATTTCCTGCTTTCTATTCTTTTACTTTTTATATTCCGGTCATTCATAGGTCGGATCGGAGGTTACATCCATGACGATCCCTAAAAGGTCCAGGGCAATTCCTCCGCCGCCTTCATCATCGTCGTCATCGTCATCATCCTCGTCGTCCGCATCCTCCGGCTTTTCCCCGGTCTTCTTTGCCTCCGCCTTCTCTGCAGCGGCTTTCGCCTCCGCTTCGATCCGCGCCTTCTCTTCTTCGTCAAAGAGACCTTCATACTTCTTCAGCGTAACCATGTCGCCGATCAGCTTATCCAGAAAAGGGGTCATGAGCAGCGGATCCGAGTCCGTAATTCCCAGGAGCTTTCCTGTCTCGTCCCGTACCGGATCCCAATTCTTCAGTTTGACGGATTTTGTCTTGGAGAAGGTATCCTTGTAATATACCGCCTGATCCGTGATCGCAAGACCGTTCTTTCCCTTGCTGAACAAAGAGGTATCATAGAGCATGAGGACGGTCTCGTCCGCATTTCCCAGCTCCACAAAATGTTTCATCGCCTTCTCCTGATGCTTTTCGGGAATGTGGGGGTAGTATTCCGGCTGAAATCCGCCGTTTTCATTCTTCATGCATTCATGAAATCTGTCCTTCACAAGATTTACCAGATTTTCATTATACATTCTCTTCCTCCCTCCGCTCATCGTCGTCATCCGAATAATCACTTTCCACGATACGCTCTACATCGGACGGCATACTGAAACCGGAGAACAGAGCGGAAATGTACTGGTCCGGATCAAACCGTTCCATATCATCCACTTTCTCACCGACACCGATATATTTTACGGGAACATTCAGTTCTGCTTCGATGGCAACTGCGATACCGCCCTTTGCGGTGCCGTCCAGCTTCGTCAGAATGATACCGTTGATCTCCGTAACGTTCGAGAACTGTCTTGCCTGCTCCAGTGCATTCTGGCCGGTCGAACCGTCCAGTACGATCAGGGATTCCACATATGCTTCGGGATATTCTCTTGAAATGATCCGGCGCATCTTTCCCAGCTCATCCATCAGGTTCTTCTTATTATGAAGACGGCCTGCGGTATCGATCAGCAGGATGTCCGTTCCCCTGGCCTTTGCCGCAGAAACCGCATCAAATACAACGGCTGACGGATCCCCGCCTTCTCCCTGCGCGATCAGTTCCACGCCTGCCCGGTTTGCCCAGGTACGGATCTGTTCAACAGCTCCGGCACGGAAGGTATCGCCCGCAGCGATCAGGACCTTCTTTCCTTTGGCTTTATATTTGGCAGCCAGCTTTCCGATGGATGTGGTCTTTCCCACACCGTTTACACCGATCACGAATACCACTGATTTTCTGTCTTCGAAATCATATGCGGATTCATCCACGGACATCTGGTCACGAAGATTGTTCATTACCAGATCCTTTGTCATTTCAGCACTCTTTAAACGCTGTTCCTTTACCTGCTTCTTCAGATCCTCGATCACGCGTTCCGTGGTCTCATAACCCATATCCGCCTCGATCAGGGTTTCCTCCAGCTCATCATAAAAATCATCCGTGATCTCGGTTGCCCTGAATACATTTGCTATACTGGAACTGGTCTTCTTTAATCCTTCTTTTAATCTTTGAAAAAATCCCATCCTTCTCCTCCTTATGCATCGAGTTTATCTTCGATCAGGTTTACGGATACCAGTGTGGACACACCCTTCTCCTGCATGGTGATACCGTACAGGATATCCGCACACTCCATGGTTCCTTTTCTGTGGGTGATAACGATGAACTGCGTGTCCTTCGTCAGTTTCTTCAGGTAATGCGCAAATCTGGATACATTGGAATCATCCAGTGCCGCTTCGATCTCGTCCAGGAGACAGAAGGGTGACGGCTTCAGACTCTGGATGGCAAACAGCAGGGAGATTGCGGTAAGACTCTTCTCACCTCCGGACAGCTGCATCATATTCTGCAGCTTCTTTCCCGGCGGCTGTGCGTTGATCACGATACCGGTCTCCAGCAGATCCTCTTCATCCACCAGCTCCAGATCCGCCTTTCCGCCTCCGAACAGTTCCCGGAACACCTTGCCGAACATGGAGCGGATTTCCTGGAATTTCTCCGTAAATGTAGCCTTCATTGCCTTATCCAGCTCGGCAATGACACCCCGGAGGTTTTCTTCCGCCTGGATAATGTCATCATGCTGGGACTTCAGGAAGGTATAACGTTCGAAGACTTCCTTATATTCTTCGATGGCACCGACATTTACCTCTCCCAGTGCCTTGATCTGCTGCTTCACTGCAGCGATCCGCTTCTTCATCTCCGCCGGAGTCATATCCTCTTCATCACGAAGCTTTTCGGTTTCGCTGTAGGTAAGCTCGTATTCCTCCCACATGTAGGCTGACAGGCTTTCCTTGCTTTCCTCCAGCTTCTCCAGCACGGATTCCAGCTTGTAGGCTTCCTTCTCGAGACTTGTGATATCCTGTGTAAGCGCCTCCCGCTTTCCGAAGAATTCCTTGTGTGTTTTGTTGATGGACTCTTTTTCTTCCTGCAGCTTTACGGTTTCCGCCTTGATCTCTTCCAGTTTCTTCTTATTCTGTTCGATCTGCTTCTCGCTTTCACCGATGGTCTTTGCCAGTTCGGCAGCTTCCTTCACACGCTCACCGGAGCGGCTCACCAGAAGATCCTTTTCATCCTGCTGACGCTTCAGGTCATTGGAAAGACGGGAAATGTCATTCTGGTAGAATTCATCTCTCTGGGTAACCGTACCGAGAGACAGCTGTGCTTCCGCAAGCTGCTCCTCCAGCTTTCTGTGTGCGGCTTCGGCAGCGGCATCCTCATCCTCCAGCTTCTTAATCTCGCTTTCTCTCTGCCGGATGGCTTCCTGATGCTGTTTCTCCGTATCAAAAAGATCCGCCTTGTTGCTGTTGATATCCTTAACCTGCTGGTCAAGTTCATCATTTTCCCTCTTAATGGCAGCAAAGGAATTCTCCAGTGCGGTCAGCTTTTCATTTGCAGATTCCAGATTGATGGACACGGAATTCTTCTCCAGTGTCAGCTTCTGGATCACGGACTGGTATTTTCCACGCTGTTCCTTCAGGGACTCTCTCTGCATGGAAAGCTCTGCCTCTTCCTTCTTTGCCTCGGAATATTTCTTTGTCAGTTCGGCGATCTCTGTTGTCAGAAGCTCCAGTTCCCGCTTCCGTCCCAGCAGATTGCTGTTATTCTTAAATGCACCACCGGTCATGGAACCGCCGGGGCTTACCAGTTCCCCGTTCGGAGTAACGATCCGGAGGCTCTGGTTGTATTTTCTTGCGATCTTAACGGCTGCATCGATATTCTTTGCAACAAGCGTACGGCCCAGCAGACTCTCGATCACGGTCTTATATTTTGCCTTTGTCTGAACCAGCTGGGAAGCGATACCGATCACACCGTCTTCCTTCAGTGTATCCGGATTCACACCGCCTCTTGCCACAACGGATGAGATGGGTAAAAATGTAGCACGTCCCAGTTTTCCTTCCCTGAGGAACGCGATCATTTTCTTTGCGGTCTCTTCATCCTCCGTAACGATATTCTGGATCGCACCGCCAAGAGCGGTTTCAATGGCAGTCTCGTACTGGGATTCCACCTCAATGATATCCGCAACAACACCGATGATCTTCGGATTCTTATCCTTCTGCTCCATCACCTTCTTGATGCTGTTTCCGTAGCCTTCATATCGTTCGGACAGGTTCCGGAGACTCTCATAACGGGACTTCTGCCGGATCAGTTCCTGGCTGTACCGGTTCATATCGATACGGACCACACCGCTCCGGTCGGATTTGGATCTGAGATCCGATTCCAGCTTTGCAAGCCGTTTCTGGTTATCCGAAAGATTCTCCGTCAGGGACTCCATCTGATCGGAAAGAAGCTTCTTCTCCCCGGAGATTCGCTGTTCTTCGCTCTTTTCGGCAAGATAGCGTTGTCTCAGTTCGGTTCGCCGGAGAGTGATATTCTCCAGCATGGTATCATACCGGGCAACCTTTTCCTTTACGGAACCGCCCAGATTCATATAGTCGATGATCGCACCCTTCGCCTGATCGATGGATGTGGAGATCTCCATACGTTTCTTTGTACTCTTTTCCTGTTCCTCTTCCAGTTTCTTAACGGTGGCTTTCTTTTCCTTCAGTTCTCCGGACAGCCCGTTTCTGGTTTCCTCAACCTTTGCCTTTTCCCCGGAAAGGCGCTTTATTTCCCCGTCGATCCGCTCCATCTGAAGAAGCAGGTCCTGCTCGGAATTCTTTGCCGCGGCGATCTTCTCCCGAAGTACACGGATCTCACCGTCAGCACGCTCATTTTCCAGAGAGATCCGATGGGAATCCTCGGAAAGCCCCGTCATCTTTTCATTTAAAGCTTCCAGCTCCGCTTCCAGGCGGTCATATTCTTCTCTGGTATGATCAAATTCCGCCTGCAGTCTGGTCTGGTCATCCTGCGTCACCTTCAGTTTTTTCTTATTGTCGGTGATCTTCGCCTCGATCTGATCCACTTCCAGTGTGAAAAGGTTCACATCCAGATGCTTCTGCTCTTCCTTCAGCTTCAGATACTGCTTTGCCTTCTCGGACTGCTTTTCCAGAGGCTCCACACGTTCCTCCAGTCCGCTCAGGATATCATTGACACGGTTCAGATTATTATGCTCCTGTTCCAGAGCCTTCTCCGTTGCAATCTTATTCTTCTTATATTTAACGATTCCCGCCGCCTCGTCGAACAGGTCACGGCGGTCATCCGGTTTTCCTGAAAGGATCTTCTCAATCTGACCCTGACCGATGATGGAGTAACCCTCCTTACCGATACCGGTATCAAAGAACATGGCTGCCACATCCTTAAGACGGGTAACGGTACCGTTGATCAGATATTCACTTTCACCGGAGCGGTATACACGTCTGGCAACCGTAACCTCCGTAAAATCCACCGGCAGACGATGGTCGGAATTATCCAGAGTAATGGCAACATATGCAAAGCTCTGGGGTTTTCTCAGCTCGGTTCCGGAGAAAATAACATCCTCCATCTTGGAACCACGCAGTTTCAGGGCACTCTGTTCTCCGAGAACCCAGCGGACCGCATCACCGATATTACTTTTTCCGGACCCGTTCGGTCCTACAATTGCCGTAATTCCTTCGTTAAACTGAAATGTAATGCGGTTTGCGAAGGACTTAAATCCGTTTACTTCAATACTTTTAAGATACATTTTTTACACCGTTTCCAAACAACTTATTTTATTTCGTCCAGACCAAGCTGCAGAATGGTCTTATGGGCCGCTTCCATCTGTGCGCCTTTGATGGAATGCGCCTGACCGGTACTGTAAACAGTTCCGCCGATCTTAACCACCGTCGTATAGGTCCGAAGATGATCCGGACCACTTTGACCCGTCAGTTCATAGGTCACATCCAGCCCCTGTTTCTGGGCATATTCCTGAAGAATGGTCTTTGCATCTATGAATAATGTCTTATGTTCGATATCCGTCAGAAGATGCTTCTTCACATACTGCTTTGAGGGTTCGATCCCACCGTCCATATAGATAGCCCCGAGCACACTTTCAAAAAGATCGCACAGGATGGATGAACGTTCCTTCCCTCCGGTCAGTTCTTCCCCATGGCTCACGTAAACATACTCACTGTAGCCCAGTTCCTTTGAGATCTGGGACAGGGTATACTCGCAGACCAGACTGGCTCTTTTTTTCGTCAGTTCTCCCTCCTGCAGCTCCGGATATTTCTCATACAACACCTCACTGCAGATATATTCCAGGATTGCGTCTCCCAGGAATTCCAGCCGCTCATAATGCGGAATCTTCGAAGTATGATATTCATTTGCAAAGGATTTATGCGTAAGCGCCGTACGAAGAAATGACGGATCTTTGAAATGATATCCGATCCTTTCCTCCAGCGCAGCAAAATCCGCTGATTCATAGTTCAAGCTTATTCACCTTTTTCCGTTTATTCTGTTACCGTTTTTCTTCTGTTTATTCTGTCTCTGTTTTTTCTTTTTCTGTCTTTTCTTCTTCTGGCTTTTCTTCTGTCACGGCTTCCCTGGCCGCATCCTCTGCAAGTCCCTTTATGATCTTGTTGCTGACATCCGCTTCGAAAAAGTTCTTGCACTGACGGATCGCAGAAGCAAATTCATCCTCTTTTGAATTTCCATGGACCTTTACTACAAGCCCTTTCAGACCCAGAAGCGGCGCTCCGCCCACTTCACCGGTATTAAAGCTGCTGACCGTCTTCTTCAGTGATTTTTTGATCAGAAGCCCGCCGATCTTGCTCTTGGCGGAGGATTTGATGGATCCCTTGATCTCCTTCAGGATCATCTTGGAAAGACCCTCATATAATTTCAGAATCACATTTCCCACAAAAGCTTCCGTAAGAACCACGTCCGCCTTTCCGAAAGGAATATCTCTTGATTCGATACTACCGATAAAGTTAATGGAATCGCATGCCTTTAATAGCGGATAGGTCTCCTTTACAAGCGCATTTCCCTTCGCTTCTTCCGTTCCGATATTCACGATGGCAACCCTGGGCTTCTTTACTCCCATGACATTTTCCATATAAATGGATCCCATCTTTGCGAACTGTACAAGCACTTCGGGCTTTGCATCCACATTTGCCCCGCAATCGATCAGAAGTGAATTTCCGGTAGATGTGGGGATCAGCGGAGCCAGCGGGGCACGCTTAACACCCTTTGCCCTTCCTACGATAAACTGGGCGCCTGCAAGTACGGCTCCGGAGCTACCAGCGGAAATAAATGCATCTGCTTTCCCTTCCTTGATCAGATTCAGTCCGACAACAATGGAGGAATCCTTTTTCTTCCGGACAGCTTCAACCGGTGCTTCATTACAGGTTATTTCTTCGGAACAGTCAATGACCTCAATCCTCTTTTTATCATACTCATACCCGGCAAGCAGTTTTTTCAGTTCCGCCTTCTTTCCGGTCAAATACAGTTTTACGTCCCGGTGCTTCTGAAGACCTTTCACTGCGCCTGCTACAGCGGCCGCAGCACCGTTATCACCACCGAGAGTATCGATCACGATATTTACGCTCATTTTGCTCTTCCTTTCTGGGTTGATCAAATGTCCGTTTCCCCGGACATAGACTACATTATTTTATCCTAAACGTCCCCTATTTGCAAGCGAAACAACACGTGAAGCAGGCAAAAAAAACAGCCCCGGACGGAGCTGTTATATCTTCTATAGCTGACCTGGATCTCGTGCCGGATCTCGCGGGCAAGATCTGAATCCGGCCGGTCGGACTAAAACATAAAACTAAACTTATTCACAATGACAAAAAAGAAAATGGCTGCCAGCACCATGTAAACAGATGCAATTATGATTGCTGCTTTACACATGCTTCGATGAGATGGATTATCTGTCTTAAGGCCGATGATCCCGAGGATCAGTCCCAGAAGCGGAAAAATAAATGCACAGATCAGCGCTGCCAGGGAGATTCCGTAACTATCATTTGAACGATACGGCTGGTACGGCCGTCCCTGATAATACTGATTATTATACTGCTGAGGATACTGTCCACCGTATTGCTGCGGATATTGTCCACCGTATTGCTGCGGATACTGTCCACCGTACGGCTGCGGATACTGATTCGCCTGCCGGTTCTGCGGCGCCTGGTAAGGCTGCGGATACTGGTCCTGCTGCCGGTTCTGCGGCTGATACTGCTGCTGATACTGTTGCTGCGCCTGACCCGGCTGCTGCTGATATGACTGCCGGAACTGCTCCGGCACCTGGTATGACAATTCCATCCCGCAGCTCGGACATTCTGCTGCCTGAGCATAGATTTTACGACCGCAATTCGGACATTTAACGGTGGTCATGTTCTTTCCCTCCTGTATATGTCAGTTTGTATAAGTTTATCTAAAAGAATAATAAGACTTTTCGCCTTTTAATTCAACAAAAAAACAGCTCACACGGAGCTGTTTTTTTATACATATTAATCAACAGAAACGATTTCCTTCTGGTTATAGGAACCGCAGTTCTTGCATACACGGTGAGGCATCATAAGAGAGCCGCACTTGCTGCACTTAACCAGGTTCGGAGCAGACATCTTCCAGTTTGCTCTTCTTTTATCTCTTCTT
>CADBOV010000308.1 GCA_902796385.1 uncultured Lachnospiraceae bacterium | reverse complement strand
CATTAATGATGTGATCTACTATATGCGCGGTGAACCGCTGCTGGAATATGAAGAGCAGATCCGGAAGGAAAAGGAAGAAGAGGAGGATCAGATCGCGGATCGGGTGTCTCTGGAAGAAAAGCGCCAACAGGAGCTGGAAGAGGCAAAACGTGAACTGGACGAACTGTTCGGGCCGGATGAGGAGTGAGAAAACACAACCCGGAAATAAGGCGGCAGCAAAGCAACAATAAGGCGACAAAAAAAGAAGAGACACGAAAGTCTCTTCTTTTTTCGTCTGTCGGTACCGGTTTTGTACCCGTTATGGAACCGGATCAGTCGAGAACGATGTTCTCTGCAGCAGCTTCTACAGCCGGAGCAGCTTCTTCTGCAGCTGCAACAACCGGAGCGGCAGCCTCTGCAACAGCCTCTGAAGCGTTGTCCAGAGCTACGTAATCACGCTCGGATGCATCAGCATTTTCATCCAGGATGATCTCATCCTCAGCTACGCTCTGATCATCAACCGGAGCAAATTTACCTTTTACGGTCTTAGCAGTTTCGGAAACGGTCTTTGCGGTTTCCTTAACCGTGCTTTTTACTTTCTCGGATGCCTTCTGAACCTTGGTATCTACGTCATATTTGTCATTTGCTTTCTTATATGCTTCTGTTTCGCGGATCTCATCCTTGAAGAATGAGCATACACCGGCAACTGCAACGGCAGCAATACCAAGCTTTACAACGCCTCCTACAACCTTACCTACACCCATGACTATACCTCCTGAATAGAGCTTTTATTTGTATGTCATTTTATCGCAGATATAAGAAAAATGCAAGAAAAGGTAGAAAAAGAAATGGATTTGGTTTATACTTTTTTTCGGAAATCGAACACGAAGGAGACACATGATCAAATGAATGAAGCAGAGAAGAATTTTATCGTATGTGCGGTACTGATCTCCATTGCAGGCGTCGGTCTGATCCTTACGGACAAAATGACCTGGGCGATCGTCAGCTTTGTAGCGGCAGTCGGTTTTGTGATCACCGCGATCGTAATGTACGTGATGAGAAAAAGAGAAGAGGAAGAGTTCGAGTCTGAAAAGTCGAATCAGGGTTCCTCAATGAAATATCCGGGCAAAAAAAAGAAATAAAGGATTATTACTATGGGCAGAAAGTTGGATTTGACGTTCTTTGAAGAAGAACAGGAAAGAGACCGGGAACAGGAAAAAAAGCTTCAAAAGGAATTTAACAGGATCGCCTGGGCACGACTTGGTGTATTTCTTGCTGCAGTCATCCTGCTGTATATGGGTTTCACGAAACGTCCGGGAAAGGAACTGTACCAGATCGGAGGAGCAGTGGCGGTTGTTGGCTTCTTTGTCCTGATCCAGTTACATGACAGGGTCGAAAAGAAACAGAGGCTTCTTAAGGCAAAAGCATCCGTTGTGGCTGCATATCCGGAGAGATTCGGCGTGGGCTGGAGAAACTTCCCGGAAGACGGGGGTAAATATCTGAAGAAATGGGATACCGTAGCGGGGGATCTGGATCTTCTCGGACCGGGATCTCTTTTTCAGATGGTCAGCATCTGTCAGTCTGCTTACGGAAAATGGAGACTGGCCGAGGTGCTCCGGGAACCGGAATCCGTAAGAGAAGAGAGAGAAGTACGGCAGGAAGCGATCCGCGAACTCAGTGAGAAACCGGAATTCCTTCTTGCGTATGAGTCTGTGGTAAAACAGGCATTTGTTAATGAAAAGAAACATCCCGTAAAGGATGAGGAAACCAAGCCGGGAAACAGCTATAAGGTTGGAAAGATCAATTTCCCGGGCTGGATGGGAGTGATGATGTTCCTGGTTCCGGCCATGAATGTGGCTGTGATCCTGCTGATCCTTCTCGGGATCATTCAGCCGGCATGGGTACTGGTTTCCTTCCTGGTCGGTTATATGATCACTGCAGGATGTAAAGGAAAACTGGAAGCGGAAACACAGGGCATATTCTCGTCCGAGATGACCCGCGGACAGGTTTATCCCATATTCAAGACCATACAGGATGAGGAATTCAAATCCGAAAAACTGAAAGAGATCCATGACCGTGTTACGGGAACGGATGGTATGCTGGTTGCCCAGAAGAAGCTTTCCAGACTTGCCGACCTGAAGAATCTGGATTACAACCCGGTTGTGGGAATGCTGCTGACCGGTTTCATCGGATGGGATTTCCTTCTGGCGTTCCTTGCTTCCCGCTGGGATAAAAAGCACGGAAAGGCGTTTGCCGGAAGTTTTAATATCATAGCAGAACTGGAAGAACTGGGAAGTCTTGCGGTACTCTCTGTGGTTCGTCCCACAGTTACACCGAAGCTTACGAAGGAAGCACATGCCATTGAGTTTAAAGGACTGGCACATCCGCTTCTGGATCCGGATACGGTGGTTGCAAATGACGGATCCCTGGGTTCGCCGCTTACGATCATTACCGGTTCGAATATGTCCGGAAAGACTACATTTCTACGTACCGTTGCGATCAATCTGATCCTTTCCTATATCGGTGCGGGTGTTGTGGCAGATGAATTTACTTCGGATTACCGAAAAATGTTCACTTCCATGCGGATCCGCGATGATGTGGCAGGCGGAATCTCCACCTTCTATGCCGAGATCCTCCGGATCAAGGAAATGGCGGAATATATCCGGTCGGAGAATGCACAGCCCACCCTCTGCCTGATCGACGAGATCTTTAAGGGAACCAATTCCGCAGACCGGATCGTGGGAGCCAGGGAGGCTCTGCAGAAGCTTTCGGTGGACGGAAGCATGGTCATTGTTACGACCCATGACTTTGAGCTTTGTGAACTGAAACAGAGGAATCAGGAGCCGGCGGAGAATTATCATTTCGAAGAATCCTATGAAGATGATAAGCTGGTATTTGATTACAAGATGAAGGAAGGTCAGTGTAAGACCAGAAATGCCAGGGCACTTCTCACCTTGGCAGGCCTGATGGATGACAAGGCCGCACAGGAATAAATCCATTATTGAAAATGTACAAGTTTGTGCATGTCCCACAAAATAAGTTATCTATTTTCGACAAAATGCCGTTGACTATTCAACCCCGAAAAGGTAAAATATCAGTTAGGATTGCACTTTTTGTGTACATGTTAGTTATGAAATGAGGAGGAGGAGACATGGCATTACCGGCAAATATTACAGCGGGGAGCGACAACAATGTTTTATCCATTGCTGCTTCAAACAATAAGGGGTTGTTGATCCGGTTTTTGAATGAGCAGGTCGAGGACGGGTTTTATGCGCTTGTCATCGATTATTTAAAGGATACAAACTTTGATCTTAAGACCATGACGGTAGACGATGACGTTCGTTCACAGTGTACCAAACTCTATGAACTGGGCGAATTCGTTGATGAGAATATCAAGCAGCCTGAGCGCTTTGAGATTGATGAGTGGATTGAGCCGTTGTTCAACTTTGTATATGGAGATATCGATCCTTCCGATATCGATGCTCCGATCAACACAACGGGTATCTATCGTTACAGTATCTGGCTGATCTATCTGTATCAGAGGGAGAAATTCGGTGAGGCTATGCGCCTGATCGGTGAGCGTATTGCGCCGCTTCTGATCAATGTCAGCTATCAGATCCTGGAGGATGATGACCGTCCGAAGAACTTCGACAAGGCACTGATGGGTTATCTGGACCTGATCCATGTTGTTATGGAGATGGGCCTTCCCACATCCATGGCTAATTCCGAAGCGTATCTGTCGAACCTGGAAGTTCTCTTCGATTATGTTGTAGAAGATCCGCATGTAGGTATCGATTATAAGACACAGCTTTCCATCGGACTCTTCAATACATTTATTGCTAATAAGGAT
>CADBOV010000307.1 GCA_902796385.1 uncultured Lachnospiraceae bacterium | reverse complement strand
TAAATCCTATAACCACTTCTTTTTCTTGAAAAATACGAGACTGATGATGGCGATCAGAAGGCTGACCCCGATCACGATAGGATATCCCCAGGGGGAATCCAGCTCCGGCATGTACCGGAAATTCATACCGTACCAGCCTGCGATCAGCGTCAGCGGCATGAAGATCGTCGTAACCACCGTAAGCACCGTCATAATGCGGTTCTGCTTTACATCCAGCTGTGCCTGGTAAAGATCCCTTACCTGCATGGTAAAGTCTCTCAGGGACGAAGCCGAATCATAGAGCCGGGTCATCCGGTTGGCAAACAGGTGGAAATAACGTACATTTTCCTGTTTAAAGAATCCGTTTTCGTTCTCCTCCAGTTCCTGGCAGAGGTCGATCATCTGATCATAATGGATCCGGAGATCACGAAGCTCGCCGCGGATGTCATTGACGCGCCGCATGCTTTCCTCCACCTCGCCCTCTCTGGTCTGGATCAGGGTCTCGATCTGATCCAGTTCCCTTTCGTATCCCTCCAGGATCGAAAGGTCACGGTAGATGATCTGTTCCAGGAAATCATAAAGGAAACGTTCCAGACTGGGGATGTGCCACTTCTTTGCCCGTTTCACTCTCCTGATCAGATGAGCAGCGTATCCGCCGTCATCGATGAAAACGATTCCTTTTTCATCCATGGCAAATGCGAAATGCCATTCCTCCTCGTCGAAGTTCCTGCGGTTCGGGATCGAAAAGGTTCCGGTCAGGGAGTCGTAGTTTACTTCGGCTTTTGTATTGTGGATATTTTTCGAATCAGGCTCCAGATCGATACCCATATCAAAGCCTGCTCGTTCATCCTGCCACTCCTTTGTGGTCAGGACCGCAACATAAGGAATCCCTTTTCTTAAATCTTCCTGTGTACATTCTTCCAGGGTGTCTTTGATGAGATAATACATTCCCCTTCCTCCTGATTTCGTCCGTTCTGTGATTCGGTCCACAGGCCCGGTCCGTCACTTCGGTCTGTTACCCCCGTCAGGGTTCTTCGATCACGATCCTTCTGTAATCGAATCCCTTCTCCGGATTTTTCTCAATGGTCACGCGGATCGCATTCTCCGGCAGGATGCCCTCGATCAGTTTACTCCATTCGATCAGAGCCACCCCGTCCGGGCTGCCTGCCATCTCATAGAAACCGATCTCCTCCATTTCATCCTCGGATCCGATGCGGTACACATCAAAATGATACAGTGCCATTCTTCCGGTATGATATTCTTTCAGTATGGTAAATGTGGGGCTGGCCATTGGCTCCGTGATCCCGAGCCCTGCGCCGAAGCCCTGGGCAAATACAGTCTTTCCGACTCCCAGGTCCCCATCCAGACAGTAGACCTCTCCACCCTTCACCTGCTCCGCAATGCTTTTTGCAAATGCGAAGGTTTCCTCCGGACGGAAGGTCTCCTTTTCAATTCTGCTCATATTCCGTAATTTCCTTTTTTTCACTTTTGGTTGATCGATCCGGACATATCCGTTCTTCGCCGTTTTCACCCGGCATATCCGCTTCCGGTCGATCCCGGTCTCACAGCTCTACCGTGATCTGCTTTCCGGCCGGCTTCAGCTGACGGTATTTCACTCCTGTCCGGTCAAACATCTGCTTTGAAGCGATGGTCGATTCGGACTCGCTGTACTTGTCCTCCCGGTAGACCACCTCCGTGATCCCGCTCTGAATGATGGCCTTCGCACATTCATTACAGGGGAACAGCGTCACATACAGCTTGGCGCCCTTCATGGAGCCGCTTCCCCGGTAATTCAGGATCGCATTCAGTTCCGCGTGGCAGACAAACATATACTTGGAATCCAGCGCCGAGCCGTCACGTCCCCAGGGCATATCATCATCCTCACAGCCCTGCGGCATTCCGTTATAACCAACGGACAGGATGCGGTTATCTTCCCCGACGATGCAGGCTCCCACCTGCGTATTCGGATCCTTGGACCGTTCCGCGGACAGCATGGCAATTCCCATAAAATACTGATCCCAGCTGATATAATCCGTACGTTTCATATCCCCGCTCATGTTCACTCCTCCCCCGGCACAGCGTCCGGATACAAAATCTCTATATAGAATATCATTCTTCCCGGAAACAATCCACCGAAAATATACAAAAAATCCTCCCGGATCCGCATTTTCCTATTCAAAAAAGACCTGCGCCTATTGCTGCAGGTCTTTTCTGTTTCCTCAGTTCACTGCGATCTGATCCAATACGGTTTCGATCTCTCCTTCCGGAACATCCCGGAAACTGATGTATGAAGTATTTGCTCCATTCCGGAGAACCACATATGTAGTGATCACATCCGCACCGTCTTCCGTGGTTCTGTCATCAACCAGGGTATACTCAACACCGCCCTTGGACGTATAGGTTCTCTGGTTTTCCGTCTTTGTCATCGGAAGTCCGAAGCCCATATCCTCTGCCACGTTTCCCTTGTAGAAGGACTGTGAAACAAATATGGTTCCTTCTCCATAGCTGAATGTGGACTCCAGAGAATACTCCATGGTGTCATTTCCGATGTCGGTCGTGGTATAGATCACATCCGTTTCCTGACCGGGAACCTCGGTAAAGAAGCTGTCAAAGGGAGTGTCCTCAACTGCCGTCTTGTAATCCGGATATCTGTAGTAATTGGATTCATAGGATCCGGACACCAGCTTCGTTTCCTTTGTGAGCCACTTATCATTCTCACCGCCCTGAACGATGCCCTTATCCTCTACCGTCACCTGCTCCGTAGTCGCCGTCAGATCCTCTTCCTTGATGTATTCCGTATTTCCGGTCATAACACCATGATCCGACACACGTACCTTATCGAAAATGTAGTTCACCGCATACACGGTTCCTGTTCCCAGTAATGCAAGAACGAGGATTGCCGCTGCCACCTTCGGAAGAAAATGTACCGCATTCGAAGGTTTCCGAACCATCTGCCTTACATTTCCGGACTCCCCGGATTCTGCCATACGAAGGATCCTGCTGTTCAGATCCTCGTCCGGCTCCATGTCCGGCTGCAATGCATTTTTTAAAACCGAATCAAAATCTTTATTCTTCATAACCAATGCTCTCCTTCAGCTTCTGCTTTGCCTTGTGCATCCTGCTTTTCACCGTCCCCGGAGGGATATCAAGCGCTGAAGCGATCTCGTCGACGGACATATCCTCCATGTAGTACATGAGGGTAACGATCCGCAGTTTCTCCGGGAGTTCTCCGACCAGTTTCCTGATCCGGTTCTGCTCCTCGTCCCTGATCAGCATATCCTCCGTAGATTCCTTATCATCTGACAGGTTGGCCAGGTCTTCATTCTCGAATGGAATAATGCCTGCTTTTTTCTTCCTCCATAAACTCTTCCGCCATTCATTTCTCCACAGATTTGCGGCT
>CADBOV010000306.1 GCA_902796385.1 uncultured Lachnospiraceae bacterium | reverse complement strand
TTTTGGTGAGCTTCCTACCAGGCATCAGCTGGAAGAGTTCATGCAGGTGATCGGTGAAATGCGTCCGCTTCCGGAGAACTTTAACCGGGATGTCATCATGAAGGCACCCAGCCGGAATGTGATGAATGTTCTTCAGCGCTGCGTGCTGACCCTGTATTCCTATGATGATGATCCGGATTCCATCGAGGTACGTCATATTCTGGAACAATCTTTAAGCCTGATCGCCCGGCTTCCGGTGATCGCAGCCTATGGGTATCAGAGCTATCGTCATAAATTCCTGGATTCCAGTCTGGTGGTTCACCGGCCGAAGAAGGAGCTTTCCACGGCAGAGAATATTCTTCGTCTGCTTCGCCCGGATCCGAAATATACGGAACTGGAAGCACAGGTGCTGGATATCTGTCTGGTTCTGCATGCGGAGCATGGTGGTGGTAACAACTCCACATTTACAACCCATGTGATCACAACCACCGGTACGGATACCTACTCGACCGTGGCAGGATCCCTCGGATCACTGAAGGGACCGCGGCACGGTGGCGCGAACCTGAAAGTACAGCAGATGTTTGCGGACCTGAAGAGCCACATTTCCGACTGGGAAAATGAAAAGGAACTGCGGGCTTACCTGCAGGGACTTCTGAATAAAGAGGGCTTCGATCATTCCGGACTGATCTACGGAATGGGACATGCGGTTTATACGGTTTCCGATCCGAGAGCCGTTATCCTGAAGGAATATGCCCGCCGTCTGTCGGAGGAAGAAGGCTTTGAGAAGGAATTCGCGCTCTATGATCGTGTAGAAAAAATCTCGAAAGACCTGATCATGCGGAACCGCGACATGAAGAAACCGGTCTGTGCGAATGTTGACTTTTACAGTGGTCTGGTTTATACTATGCTCCGGATTCCCATGGAGTTTTTCACTCCGCTTTTCGCGATCGCGCGTATTTCCGGCTGGTGTGCGCACCGGATCGAAGAACTTGTAAATAAAGGAAAGATCATCCGCCCGGCATACAAGTATGTTGGTATGCATAAGGACTATGTTCCGATGGAAGAACGGGCCTGGGATGAGGAGTGAGACTGGTCATACAAAGAAATGAAAGGAAATAGTGAAGGATGGGACTGATTGTTAGGGATTTGTTCAAGAAGTACGGAGAGAAAGTGGTAGTTGACCACATTTCCTTTGAAATGCCGGGCCCCGGCGTTTACGCACTGCTGGGTAGTAACGGCGCCGGAAAGAGTACCACGATCCGTATGACGCTTGGAATGCTGGAACGGAACGGCGGAGAGGTGCTTTGGAATGACGGACCTCTCAATTTTGACACCTGTAATATCGGTTATCTGGCAGAGGAGCGTGGTCTTTATCCGAAATATACCCTCATGGACCAGATCCGTTATTTTGGTGAACTTCGCGGAGTTACGGGAAAGACACTGACGGACCGGATCGCATACTGGGCGGAACGTCTTAAGGTGGAGGAGTACCTCTATCCGGAGAAGGCGGCAGAGCCTCAGGAAGAGGGATCCGCTCCGGCAGGCGCGGCAACAGAAAGAAGATCTGCATTTGGCGCTAAGAAGAAAAAGAAGGTTAAGCCGAAAACGGCAGACCAGCTTTCAAAAGGTAATCAGCAGAAGATCCAGTTCCTGATCGCACTTTTATCGGATCCGGAGCTGCTGGTTCTCGATGAACCTTTTTCCGGTCTGGATCCGGTCAATGCGGATATCCTGAAAGAGGTTGTTCGTGAGCAGATCGCAAAAGGGAAATACATAATCATGTCCAGCCACCAGATGGAGGTGGTAGAGGAGTTCTGTACCGATATCACGATCCTGCATCGTTCCAAGGTTGTACTTTCCGGAAATCTGAATGACATTAAGAAATCCTTCGGTCGTATCAATCTTATTCTGAAGGTTGAACAGGATGTGTCCGACGAGATTAAAGCGGTGGGTGCGGAAATCATTTCCGAGAAGGAAAATGAATACAAGATCCGTGTGACCGGTGAAGAACAGGCGAATCAGCTGCTGAAAAACCTGATCGGAAAGAACATCCCCATTGTGAAGTTTGATCTTTCCGAGCTTTCGCTGCATGAGATCTTTGTAAGAGAGGTAGGTGAAGAAGCCAGTGAAGCAAAGTAGTAAGGAAAATATTTACAGCCTCACGGGTCTTGGGAAAGTCTTCCGTTTCACCTTCAAGCAGACACTGAAGAATAAGGGCTTCCTGGTGACGGCGATCGTCATGATCTTTATGATGTCAATGATGAAACCGTTCATGTACTGGATGGATAAGTCCGGTCAGAACGTTCAGAGCCGGACGGAAGCGAATCTGGACAATATCGAAGCCGAGCATCTGACTGTTTACAATGACACACAGTTCACCTTTGACTCGGAAATGGAAAAAGCGCCTGATCTTAAAAAGAGACCGGAAGGCGCGATCAAGACGGAAAACATAAAGTATTTAAATAAAGACGAGGCAAAAGAGGACGAGCTGATCGCGGGGATCGGTGCAAAGGATATCCTTGTAGTCATTCGTCTGGATGGAAATGCATACAAGGTAAACGGCATTATCGCCGAAAAATCGGATGTAAGCATAAAAAGCCTGGACCGGGCCACGGAATATGTGGAAACACGGTTCGAGAAACTTCGTCAGCAGCAGATGAAGCTGGATCAGAATACCCTGCAGACTCTTTCCAACGGTGTTTCCACCGGAAGTGTACTGAGCGAACATGAGTATGTCAATGAGAAGGAGCATACCATGAGCGATGGAGAATACAACGCATTGGTTGTCGGATTCTCAGTCATCATCATGATCGTATCTTCACTTGCTGCCAGCTACATCATTTCCTCCGTAAATGAAGAGAAACAGTCAAAACTGGCAGAGTCCCTGTTAGTCAGTGTGCGTCCCATGGCGCTGCTCATGGGTAAGGTGCTTGGAATGCTCTGTTTTGTGGCAGCTACCATCCTTCTGGGCGTCATCGGATCATCGATTGTGGATTATGTGATGAGGGAAGCGATGCATCTGGATATGAGCAAAATCGGACAGGGATCTATCAATCTTGCGATCTTTACCGGTTACGGGGTAAAGGGCTTTGTGGTATTCATTGCGGAAATCCTGCTTGGGCTTTGCTCTTTCGGAGTTCTGAGCGGCATTCTCGGTTCTGCCTGTGGTAAGATGGAGGATCAGCAGAATGCAACCACAGTTGTTGCGTCACTCACGATGGTGGGATATTTTGCGGCGATCATGCTTGGCATGAAGAGTGACTATATTCTCATCGGAACTCTGGTTCCGCCGGTATCCTACTTTATGGCACCTGTTGCATATATCGGAGGCCGTGTGGGGATTGAAATGCTGCTGCTTTCATTTGC
>CADBOV010000305.1 GCA_902796385.1 uncultured Lachnospiraceae bacterium | reverse complement strand
TATTTAAACCATAGTTTTTTCATAACTCTCTCACCTTATTTGATAATGTATATCAATAAAGCACCCAGGTTCGGAACTGGGTGCTTTGTTCATTTATTACAACTTTTTTTATTTCTGTTTCCATTTAAGGATCTGTTTCCTTTCGACCTTTTCAAGCCCTTCTCTCCTCTCATCATCCGCATCCTCACTTACCAGACGGTAATGAACCTCCTCAAATGCGTTGATCACTTCTTTTGACGGTTCCTGACCCGAGGCACTTCCCAGCTTCGCCAGAAGGAATCCCATTCCCATGGCCGGAATCACCGGCGCCAGTTTCGTCATTTCCTGTAATGTCACATAGGTCTCGTATTCGGGAATGCATTTGGAAAGCATCCACACTGCAGCCACCGAGCTTCCACCCAGAAATCCCAGGACACAGCCCCGCGCCGTCATTTTCGAATAATGCAGTGAGAGGATAATGACGGGTGCAAGACCGCAGGACACTATGATAAATGTATATTTCGCCGCCGGAAATACCCAGCCGGTATCAATAAACGCGATCACCACCGCCAGCATTTCCGCAAGGATGGCAACCACAAATCTCCAGAATCGTTTCGTCCTTGCTTTTCTTCTCCTGCGGAACCAGGAATAAAGGGGAAGCAGATCATCATTCACGATCAGTGTAAACTGTACCACACACGCCTGCAGAAGGTCCAATGCCAGAAGGGCTGCCGAAAGCAGGAAAACCAGACCGGTCAGATGAAAGATAAATCCTCTTCCCTGATCCTCCTCCAGGATCCACTTATACAGTTCCTGAACGGAACTGATCCTGGCCGGATATAAGGAAGCCCGGAGCATCCCGCCTGTAAGCACGGCAAAAAAGAGGGAAAGCATACTGAAAATGATTCCCCATCTCCGGGACTTATGAACCGTCATAACCTTATCCACCTGCTGGAACCGCTGAATGGAAAGCGGATTTCCCAGCACCAGGAATCCAAGGGAAAAGAGTGAAATGATCTCAATGATGGTGAGCCTTGTTCCGCCCATATAAAGTACATTTACATACTCACTGACGGAACCCGCAGCCCAGCTGTGGAATATATTTTCAAGAATACCGTCTGTCTTCAGAACACGGCCGATGGCAAAATTCAGTAAAACGATCGAAATAAGGATCAGAAATGCGATCCAGTTTTCCGCAAGCCGAAGACCTCCTCTTCCGAATATAAACAAAAGGCCGATGGAGATCAGCATGATGGACACCAGGGAAGCGATCTTGTCCAGACCGAACATAACCCCCGCAAACTCCGTGATCCCGCTGAAAAGGAAAACGATAAACAGCAAAAGACAAAGAGAAAGGACTACGCCGAAAAAGGCTCTTACCCTTGGCCTATGCTCTCCGAAACGTGCGGAAAGAAATCCGGGGATGGTCATCCGGTCCTTCTGCTGAAGTGAAAAACGGATCAGCCGGTAAGAATCCACCTGCCACAGAACCACAAAGCCCACAACGGCTCCGATGGCAAACCAGGCAGGCCCCGCGCCGTTCTGATAAACCATCCAGGGGAAAACGAACATCACAAGAAGACCGACGGCTGAAAGACTGACTGAACTTCCTGCTCCCCGGTCCTGTCTGAAATTAAGTTGTGCCCTGCGATTGGTCTTCATTCCCTTTCCTTCACTTTATTCCGTATCTTTCGTTGTCATTCCCTATCCTTCGTTTCCATCATGTAGATCATGCCACGGTCGAAGCGGATCTCTCCCTCCGCCCCGGACAGTTCATTACTGATCCCAAGGCTGCTGACAACATCCAGTCTTGCATGGTCCAGCGGATACCGGAAGCCCCTGAGTGACAACCCTTCCACCGCTTCCGTTACGGGAAGCAGGGAAATGTATCTGCCGTACATTTCTTCTTTTCTGATCACCGTCGTCTCCGTAAGAATACGGATCCGGTTCTGCCGGTCCAGGATAAACGCCGGAATCCTTTTTTCCGCAAAAAGAACAAGGAGCCTCAGATTCGCCAGCAAATGATCCATTCTTCCGCCGGTCGCCCCAAGAATGAGCACTTCCTCCGGCAGCGGATCCATTTCCAGTACCCGGCGAACCGCCGCTTCCATATCCGTATCGTCCTTCACGGGATTCAGGATCCTCCGGTCCGGATACGTCCTGCTTATCCTGTTTTTTTCTTCCTCCGGAACGGAATCAAAATCCCCTATCACATACTCCGGGGTCACACCGGCTGCTTCCAGCCGCAGAACCCCCTCATCGATTCCCAGAAAGGCAGCATCTTTATTTCCGCATATTTCCGTCAGGAGTTCTTCGTCCACACTCCCGCCTGCAACCATGACCAGTTTCATGCCTTCACCATTCTCTCCCGGAATGCCTTAACGGTTTCACGCTTTCAGCATTTTCTCCCGGAATGCCTTTACATTTTCATCAATATTTCCGCTGAAGATCGCGGAACCGGCTACGATCACATTTGCTCCGGCCCGGAGCACCATGTCCAGATTCGACAGCTTCACGCCTCCGTCGATCTCGATATCATACCCGAGTCCCTTCTCTTCTCTTATCTCTTTCAGCTTCCGGATCTTGTCCAGAGTCTCCGGTATCAGCTGCTGTCCTCCGAAGCCCGGATTCACACTCATGATAAGAACCATATCCACCATGGGAAGAATCTCTTCCAGAACAGATACCGGCGTTGCGGGATTTACGGACACACCGCATTTCATCCCCGCTTCCTTTATTTCCTGAATGGTCCTGTGCAGATGCTTTACGGCTTCATAATGCACCGTAAGGATATCCGCACCGCATTCCTTATAGTCCTGAATAAAACGTGCCGGCTCCTCCACCATCATATGAACATCCAGCACCGCTTCCGGCAGGATGTCCCGCACGCAGGAGATCACCGGAGGTCCGAAAGAAATATTCGGTACGAAATGTCCGTCCATTACATCCACATGCAGATATGATGTTGCCGGCTGTACTGCAGCCTTAAGATCCTGTTCCAGATGTGCAAAATCCGCACTCAGCATGGATGGTGCAAGTATCATTTCCATTCCTTTTTCCTCCTGTCCTTCAGCATTTCCATAAATGACTGATATCCCTCGTACCGGGATGAGGGAATCTCACCCTTTTCCACCGCCTCTTTCACGGCGCAGTCCGGTTCCGACATATGTCTGCAGGAAACAAACCTGCATTTCCCCAGATACTCCGAAAACTCCGGGAAGCAGAAGGCCAGCCCTTCCTCGTCCAGCCCCTCCGGCAGTTCCACGGAGGAAAAGCCCGGGGTATCACACAGAAATGTATGGTCCGCAACCTGTAACAGCTCCGAATGCCGCGTCGTGTGGCGTCCTCTTTTGATCTTCTCGCTGATCTCTCCCGTCTCTGCACCGAAATCCGGATAGAGCGCATTCATCAGGGAAGATTTTCCCACACCGGAGGGACCGGACAATACCGAAGTCTTCCCCTCCAGCTCCGTATGAAGCAGGTCCACTCCCTCTCCCGTTTTTGCCGAGGTAAGAAGCACCCTGTATCCTGCTTTTTCATAGACATTTTTCAGTTCCTTTGCCCGTTCCGGATTCTCATCGACCTTATTGATGACAAGGAGCACCGGCATTTCCACATGCTCCATTCTTACCAGATACCGGTCGATCAGACCGTAACCCGGCTCCGGATTGGAGGCCGCAAAAATGACAATCGCCTGGTCAGTGTTTGCAACTGCCGGGCGAATGAGAGCCGAACGACGTGGAAGAATACGTTCCACATTTCCAAGGCATGCCCCGGCATTTAGGACCTCTATCTCACAGTCGTCTCCGACCAGAGGGCGCATCCTGTCTTTACGAAATGCGCCCCTGGCCTTACATTCATATAGTTTTCCGTCTTCAGCGGCCACATAATAGAAGCCGCCGACTCCTTTGATAATTTTACCGATCACGCCTGACTCCCTTTACGTCCCTTACTCCGGTTTAAAGGTCAATGTCAGCGAGTTACTGTACAGATCCGTCACATCGGCACCGCTTGAAGAGGTAACCTCCAGACTGATCGAGCCATCCGAAGATACAAGCTGTGATACACTTCCGGCCAGGCTGATGCTTGCCTTTTCCGTCGGTCCTACCTGAGCACTTGCCACCTGATGATATCCTTCGGAATCGGCAATGTAAACCGTTACGGTTACACCCTCATCACTCTGGATAAAGCTTTCATCATTTGTGGAAATGGATCCGGAGACCGTACCTGTATAGGTCACTGTCTTCGGTCCTTCACTGACTACGATGTCCACTTTGGTGCCTTCCTCTACGGACTCACCCTCCTGCAGACTCTGACGGATAACAAGGCCTGCCTCCGTATCACTGTTCTCATAAGAGACCTCACCAACCGTAAGCTTTACGGCTTCCAGGCTGCTCTTTGCTGCGGATTCGCTGATTCCGACAACACCCGGAACATTTACCTTCACAATCTCGGTTCCGTTGCTGACCACGATGGTAACCTTGCTTCCCTTGGCAGCCTTGGTTCCCTTTTCGGGCATCGTGCGGATGATCTTATCCTTCTCAACGGAATCACTGAACTCATAGGAATGAAGCACATCAAATCCGGCTTCCTTCAGCACCTGCTGTGCCTGCTCATCTGTATACTTCGTTACATCAGGAACTTCCACTTCCTCTGCACCCAGTGATACAACGATAACGATCTCTGTGGTTTCCGGAAGCTTCTCTCCCTTTTTATGGTTCTGCGAGATGACATATTCCGCACGAACCTTATCATCATTCTTTGTTTCAACCTTGATGTTGCTGAAGCCCGCATCCTTCAGGGACTTCTCTGCAGCACGCTGTGTATATCCGACTACATCGATCATCTCCCGGACAACCTCAGTTTCGGTTTTCTCGGAAGAAGCTGTTGTGGAAGCGGCTTCTGTCGACTTCTTGTCATCCGAGCCGCCGAACTTGAACCAGCCCATAACATTTCCGATCACAATGAAAATGATAACCGCGATGACCACTGCCGCAGCAATACCGCCGATCATTACGGCCTTTGCCAGCTTCGGATCTACT